>JALFOM010000115.1 GCA_022782265.1 Clostridiales bacterium
TCTTCAAAACGCTGCTTCGCCCAAAAAGCTTGAAAAATCAAGCTTTTTTGCGGCGGGTTATTGGACTGCGAGGTGGGCCTTGCCCCCTCGCGCTCCCCCGCGACTCTGTTGTCGACGAGTGAAGCATAGTTTTTTGACAGTATCAGCTGTCATTCTTCACCTCTCCCCGGTTCAGAATGACAGCCTTCTTCATCCGCCCATGATTCTCAGATAATGGTTTGCCTCCCGCAGTACATGGTCGGCCAGCAGCGGCAGGATGATCGAGCGAATGTTGCACTCCTCTATCCCCTCGGTCCCGGCGACCTTGAAATCCCGGAATTTCCGGGTCAGCTCCTCCGCGCCGCCCCGGCCTGAGCCCTCCAGCAAGCGCCTGTAATCCCCGGCAAAGCCGTTGGCGGAGGCGATCAGCGTCTCCTCGCAGGGGTCCAGCAGCCCACGGATGAACAGGGCGTGTTCCATCATGATCCGGTTCCAGAATTCCTCGTCTCCGCAGCCCTCCGGGCAATCGCAGTCCTTCATGCCCTCCAGCTGACGGAGCCTGGAGCGGTAAAACTTCGCCTCCCGCAGGATGTGCTCGATGAGCAGGGGGTAATTGACCGTGAACAGGCAGCAGGAGCCGACCTGTTTAAGAATACGCTCCTTGAGGGAGATCAGGCCCTCCACCTGCCCAAGGGCGTCCCGGTTCAGGCGGCGCACCTGAGAGGCCAGTCTGGGGGGAATGCACAGCTCCGCCCCGCAGTCGCTGCCGGTGAGGCACATGGCCCGGGCGGTCAGCTGCCGGTCGATGGCGATACCGGTCAGGCGCTGGGTCTGGCACTCGGCCCTGTCGGTAAAGCGGGTAAATGCCTCGCCGCTGTCCAGCACACAGCGGCGGACAATATGGTTGCTCAGAGAGATGGCCCGGGACAGGATCGCCTCAAAGCGGCGCAGAAACAGCTCGCTCTCTCTGGCGAAAGCCGCCCCCGGCGGCGTAAAGCCCGCTTTCAGAAACAGGGAGTGTTCTTTCATGTTGCGGGCAAAGAACAGGTGCAGCTCTAAAGAGTCCACCACATAGTCCTGATTACATTGCATAGAAAACGTCCTCCTTACCATATTAAGTATATGAAGGGACGCGGTCTTTCGTGCTTTACTGCTGTTTCAGATTGCCGGTGGCGGGGCCGTCCAGCAGCTCGCCCTCCGCCGTGAAGCGGGAGCCGTGGCAGGGGCAGTCCCAGCTCTTCTCCTCCTCATTCCATTTCAGCGCGCAGCCCATATGGGGGCAGCGGGGCCGAGTGGGCGTGAGAAGATTTACCGTCGCGTGCAGGGCGTTCAGGAAAAGCTGAGGGTGCATACTGCTGCGCTGGGGTGAGAATACCTTTGCATAGGGGTTTTCCCGCTCCAAAAGCAGGTCCCCTAAGATCATGGCCGAGACCATGGAGGAACTCATCCCCCATTTATTAAAGCCTGTTGCCACATACAGCCCCGGCGTGTTTTTCCCGTAGCGCCCGATATAGGGTATGCCGTCCAGGCTCATGCAGTCCTGGGCCGCCCAGCGCATTTTTATCCCGGCTCTGGGGTAACAGCTTTGGGCCAGCGCTTCCAGTTCGGCATAGCCGCCGCCCTTCTTCCCGGTGCGGTGGGCCCCGCCGCCGAAAAGCAGCAGCTCGCCGCTGCTTCTGATGGAAGGGCCGCAGCCCTCCGCGTCGATAAACATCCCGGCCGGGTCAGGGGCGTTTTCCAGGGCCAGCACATAAGAGCGGTCCTGGAACATTTTCAGGAAATAGCCGCCGTGCTTGTTGATGATGGGAAAGTGGGTGGCGATGAGGATCTTTTTCGCCTCTATCCTCACCTTGTCCGTGTAGACGGTATTGCCTTCAAAGCCCCGGGCGGGGGTGTGCTCGTAGATCTTCAGTCCGGGCGCGATCCCCGCCGCCAGAAGCAGCGGATGAAACTGGGCCTGGTCTTCAAACTCTATGGCCCCGGTCACGTCAAAGGGCAGGGGCAGACTGTCCCAGTATCGGGCCTTTGCCCCGATGCGCTCCAGGGCCCGCAGCTCCTTTTCCAGCGTTTCGCTGTCACCGGTGGTATAGACAAAGGCGGACTTTGTCTCCATCCGGCAGGGATAGTCCGCCGCCAGCTTGCGAAAATGCGAAATCGCGGCCTGATTGGCCTCATAATACAGCCGGGCGGTCTCCTCGTCGTATTCACGGATCAGCTTGTCATAGATCAGGCCGTGCTGGCTGGTGATCTTGGCGGTGGTGTTGCGTGTCACGCCGCTGCATATGCTGTCCGCCTCGATCAGCGCATAATCTGCGCAGGCCCTGTTCAGCGCGCAGGCGCAGAGAAGCCCCGCCATTCCCCCGCCGATAATCAGGATGTCGGTTTTCAAATCCTGTTTCAGACGAGGAAAGGACGGCAGCTTCGCTATGTCTGCCCAAAGAGAATTGATCATTTTTTCATCACCAGGCTTAGTATGTGAAGCACGGCGGAAAATATGACTTTTTCAAGTTTTGCAGATGACGCCGCAGCCGATCTTCGCCCCGGCGTTTCCGGCGGGCCGGGAGTGGAGATCGTCCGGCCCGGCGTGGATGACCACGGAGCGCCCGATCACGTCCTTTACACAGAAGCGGCCGGTGATTACCGCCAGATAGGCTCCGCCCTTGCAGCTCAGCAGCGGCGGCAGATCCCCGGCGTGGAAGGGATGGGGGCGGCTCTCCGGATCATAGTGCCCGCCGGTGTTGGGGAAGCCCTCTCCGGAGCAATCCCCCTTTTCGTGGATATGGAAGGCGAAAAAACCGGAGGGCGGCTGGCTGGGCAGGCCTGTCAGCTCTGCCTCCACCAGCACGCCCTCCGGCAGCTGATAAAATTTTACACTGCCTTTCAGACAGGGCGCCTGCTCCCCGCCGTGGATTTTGGCCACAGCGTCGGGGCAAAGGGAAAGCTTACGCATAAAACCACCTCAGTCTCAGCTTATGCGCGTCCTTCTTCCCCTGTTCTTTCCGTCAGCAGCTTCAGATAAAAGCGGAAGGCCGTGGGGAGGGAGTATTCCCGGGCGATCTCCTCCGGGCTTTTCCACAGAAGCGCCCCGCCCTCTCCGGCGCATTCCAGCAGATAAGCGCCCATATGCCACTCCACATGGGTGAACACATGGGTATGGGCGGCACAGGGCGTGCAGGAAGTGACTTTCAGGCCCAGACTTTCAGCCCGGGCGGCCGCCTCCTCCGCACTCAGCCTCCCCTCGACGTTGGGAAATTCCCAGAGTCCGGCCAGAAGCCCCCTCTCCGGGCGGCGGCGGATGGCACAGCGCCCTTTATTGCACAGCAAAAACACCGTCCGTTCCTCCACCCGCCGGGCTTTGGGCGGGCTTTTGACGGGGTAGCGCTCCTCCGTGCCCCGCCGGTGGGCAAGGCAGTACTCCCTCAGCGGGCACAGCGCGCAGTTGGGCGCGCCCTTGGGGATACACAGGGTTTCCCCCAGCTCCATCAGGCCCTCGGTCAGGAGCGCCGCGTCCCTTCCGGCCGGGTAGCTCTGGCGCAGCAGCGCCGTGATCTGCCCTTTGGTGTCCGCCTGCCGGATATCTCCGTCCCAGGCCAGCAGCCGGGTCATCACCCGCAGCACGTTCCCATCCACCGCAGGCTCCGGCTGCCCGTAGGCGATGGAGGCGATAGCCCCCGCCGTATACTCCCCGATGCCGGGCAGCTTTTTCAGCTCCTCCGCCTGCTGAGGCAGCTCTCCGCCGTGGCAGGCCACAAGCTGCTGCGCCGCTTTTTTCAGGTTCCGGGCCCGGCTGTAATAGCCCAGGCCCTCCCACAGCTTCATCAGCCGCTCGTCCTCCGCCCCGGCCAGCGCCTCCACCGTGGGAAATTCCCGTAGGAAGCGCCAGTAATAGGGGATCACCGCCTCAATGCGGGTCTGCTGGAGCATGATCTCCGACAGCCACACATGATAAGGCGAAGGCTCCTGCCGCCAGGGCAGGGGCCTTCCGCATTCTGCGTACCACTGAATGACCAGCGGCAGGCAGCTTTTCAGTTTTTCCGTTTCCGAATTTCTGTTCATTTCCTTAACCGGAGTGAAAACTCCGCCTTTTCGTTTACAGGTAGCAGCCGCAGTCGCAGTCGATGGCCTGGCCGGTGATGACCCGGGACTCGTCCGAGGCCAGAAACAGCAGGATATTGGCGATATCCACATCCTTGCAGATACCCACGGACAGGTCGGAGTGCTTTTCCACGGTGTTGTAAAATTCCTCCGCCGCCGGGGAGCGCTCGTCCTTCAGCTGCACGCGGGTCATGGGGGTCCACACGGTGCCGGGGCAGATGCAGTTTGCCCGGATGCCCTTGCCCGCGTAGCGCATGGCGATATGCCTTGTCAGGGAGACCACGGCCCCCTTGGACGCGCAGTACACCGCGCCGGAGATGCCCAGCTTTGCGGAGATGGAGGCCACAGAGATAATATTGCCGCTGCCCTGCTCCAGCATAATTTTACAGGCCGCGCGGGTGATGGACATGGTGCCCTTCACGTTGATGTTGGTGACAAAATCATAGTCTCTGTCGGTAAATTCCTCAATAGGCTTCAGGCCCTTTTCCAGCACACCGGCGCAGTTTACCAGCACGTCGATCCGCCCGAAGGTCTCCACTGCCTTGCGCATCAATTCCTCATTGTCCTCCGCGCTGGTGATGTCTCCCTTGACAAAGATGGCCTCGCCGCCCTGCTTTTTGATTTTTGCCAGGACCTTGTCCTTATTGGAGTCGCTCACATCCGTCAAAATCAGCTTTGCGCCTTCACCGCCGAAAACCTCAGCGGTCTTCATGCCGATACCGGAGTTGCCGCCGGTGACGATACACACTTTCCCGTCCAGTCTTCCCACAGTTTATCCCTCCGTCAAAAATTTATGTTGAAAGAAGTTTAACCCATCCGCCCCTCACTGTCAAGTGTGTGCAAATGTTTCCGGCCCGGCTGACAGCCGGGCCGGAGTGATCGATTAATTATTATGTAAACCTTTTCCTCTGGAACAATCCATAGGCCCGCACAAGCAGAGGCCGCAGGGGGATAAGCCGGACCCACACCCGGGCAAAAAATTCCCACCAGAAATCCCCGGGGGCAAGGATGCGGCCTTTGCGCCGGACCCTGGTGACCAGAGCAAAAATCTGCTCCCGGCTGACCGGGCCTTCGATTGCCGTCTGGGCGTCGCCCACAATGTAATAACCGCCGTCTTTGACTTTGCAGATGCGGTGGAGCACATACTGGCCGCTTCGGCGCTGGAAAAACACCATGTCGCCCACCCGCAGGGGTCGGTCAGGGGCTTTGAAATAGACTTGATCCCGCCCGTGGCACAGAAAGGGACTCATGCTGCTGCCGCTGATGAGCATACTGACCTCCCGGCCTTCCTCCACCAGCTCCTTCAGCACGGAGACATATTCAAAGGTGTCAACCTTTTTCATGTTCACTCCGCCTTTCCCTTCTCTACTCGCCGAAAACCTTTACTTCAATCTCGCTGCCGCCCGCCGCCGCGACTTCCTTTACCGCCTGGGCATAGGCGTCCGTCAGCTTGCTGGTATAAAAACGCTGCCGGGGATTCTCTCCGCTGCCGGCTGTCAGCGCATGGTCTTCCATCATGGTTTTGATTCCCCGGGCCACAATCTCCGCCGGGTCAATAATCAACAGTGAGGGGTACAGCTTTTCTATTGCCGGGCGCAGGAACGGGAAATGGGTGCAGCCCAGAATCAGCGCAGAGGGGTCATTTTCTCTCATATACCCATCCAGTGCCTCCCGCACAATGGCTTCCGCTTCCGCTCCCTCATAGATTCCGGCCTCCACCGCCGGAACAAAGCCGGGACAGGCCAGGGGGAAAAGCTCACCCCGGCACCCGCTCTCCCGCAGCTTTTTCACATAGGTTCCGCTTTTGATGGCCGCGCTGGTGGCAATGATCCCGATATCCCGGTTTGAACAGGTCTCGGCAACATATTTTACCGTCATGTCGATCATTCCCTCAACAGGGAGGGCCGGATAGCGGTCTTTCAGGCTGCCCAGGCACAGGGAGCTGATGGTATTGCAGGCCACCACAAGCATTTTCACGGGAAAGGAGGTCAAAAAATCGGCTATCTGCTGGGAAAAAACTTTCAGCGTCTCCACGGACCGGTCGCCGTAGGGCGCTCTCAAACAGTCGCCGTAATAGATGATGCTCTCCCCGGGCAACTGACTTTTCAGCGCCTTCACGCAGGTCAGGCCGCCCATGCCCGAGTCAAACAGGGCGATGGCCCTGTCGTCTGTTTCCTTGTTGTTTTGCCCACGGCTTTCTTTGCCGCCGGCCTTCATGATATATTCCATTTCACACACTCAAATCTTTACTTCTCCCACAGCGCAGGCCCCTTTGCCGCGGGCTCACAAAAAACAGAGTACCACAAAAAGTTGTACTCTGCCAATTCAAATCGCCGGACAGTTCTGATTTCAGGGATAATCTGCTGGGAGCAACAGAAACACCGCCCGCCGCGCGGGCCAAAACAATGCTCTTTCTTCTATCATTATATATTATGGTATAGAGTATAGTTTTGCTTCCCGGAATTGTCAATAGATTTTTCCGATTGTGCACCGCCCCGTTTTTTCTCTCATTTTTCCTCTGCCAGCAGGAGAAAGAGGGCCGCCGCACAAATGTGCAGCGGCCCAGTGGGAAAGAAAGGAAGAAAATGATACGATAGCGAAATTATTTGTTCTTCAGCGCGGCGATCATGGCGTCGCAGACCTCGTCCATATCGCCGACGATGCCGTAGTCGCAATAGTTGAAGATGGGGGCGTCGGGGTCCTTGTTGACAGCGATGAACTTCTCCGCGTCCACGCCGGTCACATGGTTCACCGCGCCGGAGATACCAAAGCCGATGTAGAGCTTGGGCTTGATCATCACGCCGGACTGGCCCACCTGGAGCTTGTAGGGCAGCAGCTCACGGTCGACGATGGGGCGGGTGCAGGCCAGCTTGCCGCCCAGCAGGGCTGCCAGCTCTCTGTATTTTGCCAGGGAGGACTCCTCCTTCAGACCGTTGCCCACGCAGACAATGGTATCGCTGCCGGCAATGTCCAGCTCGGGGTCAAAGGCGTCCGCCGCAAAGCCCAGGAGCCTGGAGCGGATCTGGGCCGGGTCAAAGGAGATCTCTTCCCTGATGACCTGAACCTCGGCCTTCTTGCCGGTGGGGATGTACTTGAAGGTGCCCGGGCGGATGGTGCCCACCTGGGGACGGAGCACGGGAATGGTGATGACGGCCATGATCTTGCCGCCTGCGGCAGGCTCCACAAACTCGATGTCCCGGGTCTCCTCGTTGAAGATCAGCTCAGTGGCGTCGGAGGTGCAGCCGGTCTCCAGACGGGCAGCGAAGCGGGGCGCGAAGTCGCGGCCGTTGGTGGTGCCGCCGACAAACACGGCGGAGGGCTTGTACTTTTTGCAGAGCACGGTGAAGAGGTTGGTGTAAGCCTCGGTGTTGTAGCGCTCATAGCCGGTGCCGGAGACCAGGATCAGGCCGTCCACGCCGCAGGCTTCCAGCTTTTCGATCTCCGTCTGGGGCAGCTGACCGGCTACAACAGCTACCAGCCTGTCGCCGGACTTATCGCAGAGCTTGCGCACTTCACAGCACAGCTCCAGCGCTACGGGATGCACGTTCTTGCCGTCGTGCTCCACATATACCCACATATCTTTGAAATTGTTCTTATCCATTTTCATTTCCCCCTTATTCTGCAATAAGCTGGAGCAGCTTTTCCACGTTTGCCTCTACGCTGCCCTCGTTCAGGATAACGCCGGGTTCGGGCATGACAGGCGGGAACATACGGGGAACCTTGGTGGGAGAGCCGGGGTCACCGATGCGGTTCCTGTCAAGGTCGGGGATGTCGTTTGCGGTGAAGGTGAGCACGGGGGCCTTCTTGGCGGCCAGCTTGCCCTTCAGGTTGGGGATGCGCACGGGGTAGTTGGTCTTCTCCATGGTGAACAGGCAGGGCATCTGAACCTCCAGCGTCTCAATGCCGGTCTCCAGCTCCCGCTCCACTACCAGGCTGTTCTTCTCCAGGTCGATCTCCTTGATGAGGCTTGCGCTGGTGACCTGGGCTGCGTCAAAGCGCTCTGCCAGCTGGCTGCCCATCTGGCCGGTGGCGCCGTCCAGAGTCTCCTTGCCGCAGAAGATCAGGTCGAACTTGTCCACCTGCTTTGCCGCGGAGACGATGGAGTAGCTGGTTGCCAGGGTGTCGGCATTGCCGAAGGCCCGGTCGGTGACCAGGATGGCCTTGTCAGCGCCCACGGCCAGGCACTCTCTCAGCACGGCTTCCGCGTTGGGAGGTCCCATGGTGATCAGGGTGATCTCCGCTCCGTAGGTCTCCTTGACCTTCACGGCGGCGGACAGGGCGTTTGCGTCCAGGGGGTTGAGAATGGCGGGAACACCGGCACGGATCAGGTTGCCGGTAGCAGGATCCATACGCATCTGGTCCACGTCAGGTACCTGCTTTACACATACCAGAATTTTAAGCATGTTCATTTCTCCTTACAGTTTTTTGATGGCCTTCCGGCCTTGTTTTTCAGACGGTGATCTTGCCGGGGTTCAGAATACCCTTGGGGTCAAAAGCCGCTTTTTCCGCGGTGAGCTTTGCGTACTGCTCTTCGCTGAGGGCCGCCTTCAGATAAGCCTTCTTGGCATAGCCTACGCCGTACTCGCCGTCGATGCTGCCGCCCAGCTCCGCGCACTTTGCGTACACAGCCCCGGCCAGCTCTGCCATCTCGGGGGCAAACTCGGCCTTGCCGCTGTCGGAGAGCACATGGATGTGCAGTCCGCCGCTGCCCACATGGCCGTAGGTCAGGACCTTGAGACCCTTTTCCTCGCCCTGGGCCTTGGCAAAAGCCACCAGCTCCGCCATATTTTCGGCAGGAACATTGACGTTCAGCTCGTCCTCGCTCTTGGCGGTCTCGGTGGAGGTGTGGAAAGCGTCGTGGGCGTCCCAGGTGTCCCGCTTGAGGGTGGGGGTGTCCACGACCAGGATATCCAGGCACTCCAGCTCTTCGGCCAGCTCTGCCACGGCTTCCATCTTCTCGTCCAGCTCGTCGTCGTTTGCGCCCTCGATGGTGAGCATCAGCGTGGCGCCCACTCTCTCCCCGTCCATCTCAATGGGGAAAATGGGGTTGCCGGTGACATTGCCGGAAAATTCCACCATGTCGGTGTCCAGATACTCCAAAATGGCGGGGGCAAAGTCGCTCTCCCGGAGCTTGATGGCGGCGTTGATGCAGCTCTCTGCATCCATGAAAGGCAGAAACAGAATCACGTCGCACGCGGGCTTTTCGATGAGCTTCAGCGTCAGCTGGGTAATGACGCCCAGTGTGCCCTCGCTGCCCAGAACGGCGGAGAGTGCGCTGTTTTCAGAGAGGCTGGAAATGCTGCCGTCGGCCAGAACGACCACCGCGTCGGCCACATAGTCCCGGGTGCTGCCGTATTTCACCGCGCAGGGACCGCCGGCGTTGGTGGAGGCATTGCCGCCGATGGTTGCTGTCTTCTCGCCGGGATCGGGGGGATAGTACAGGCCGTGCTTCTCCGCCTCGGCCTTCACGTCCTGGAGCAGAACGCCGGGCTGAACCGTCAGGGTTCCGGCATTCTCGTCAAAAGCAACAATATTGTTCATTTCCTTGAGGGAAAGGACCACGCCGCCGTTTACGGGGACAGAACCACCCGCTCTGCCGGTGCCCGCGCCGCGGACCGTGACAGCCACGCCTGCCTCGCTGCAGAGCTTCAGAACCGCGGCCACAGCCTCGGTGCTGTTTGCCACAACAACTGCCTCGGGCATATGGGCCGCGCCGCCGGGAAGCTCGTCATGGGCGTAATCCGCGCCGATGGCGTCGCCTTCCAGAACCTGCTTTTCACCGACGATTGCCCGGAGCCGGGCAATAAGGTCGGCACTCACTTTATTGAACATACGGTCAACCTCCATGAAGTTTTTTCTTTTATCTGCAATTTTATATATGCAAATTACATGCCGCTTTCCGGTAAAAAGCAAAAAAACCGCAAAAAAATTACGGCGGGGGCCGTTATAAAACCGGCCCCGCCGCATTCTTTATTCTTCCTCATCCGTCACCGCGCTGACGCGGATCTGGATATCCATCTTTTCTATTTTCCTGTACAGGGTGTTCCGGGAGATATTCAGCCGCTTTGCCGAGCGGGAGATATTTCCTCTCTCCTCTTCAAGGACACGAACGATCTTCTCCCGTTCCTTTCTCTCCCGGAGCTGCCGGGGCGTCAGGGCCTGTTCCGGCTCCTTCTCCCGCTTTTTCTCCGCAGGGGCGGGACGGGGCTTTTTCGGCTGTACTTCCCGTTCCGGTTCCTCTTCCGCTTCAAAGGCCGGTGCAGCCATTGCGGGGCGCAGCTCCCGCCGCATGTACTCCGGGAAATTCTCCACGGTCAGAGGCTCACCGTTGGACATGATGAGCGCCTTTTCCATCACGTTTTTCAGCTCACGCACATTGCCGGGCCAGCGGTAGCGGTCCATAAAATCCAGCACTTCCGGGGAAAGCGGGTGACACTGAATATTCAGCGACCGGCTCAGACTCTCGTTGAAGTACTCCGCCAGCAGCGGCACATCCCCTTCCCTGTCCCGGAGCCGGGGCAGATAGATCTCGATCACGCTGAGCCTGTACCACAGATCGGAGCGGAACTTTCCCGCCGCGATCAGCTTCTGCAGATTCCGGTTGGTGGCCGCGATAATGCGCACATTGATGGGTATGGGCTTATTGGAGCCGATACGCAGAACGCTCTGCTCCTGAAGCACGCGCAGCAGAGAGACCTGCATGTCCAGAGGCATATCCCCGATCTCGTCCAAAAACAGGGTGCCGCCGTTGGCATATTCAAACTTGCCCTTGGCGCCTGAGGAGCGGGCGCCGGTGAAGGCTCCGCCCTCATAGCCGAAAAGCTCGCTGGCCAGCAAGTCTCTGGGCAGAGCGCCGCAGTTGATGGCCACAAATTCGCCGCTGCGTCCGCTGAGCCGGTGCAGAGCACGGGCCACTACCTCTTTTCCGGTGCCGGTATCGCCCATGATCATCACGTTGGAGCGGTGGGCGGCCACGTTTTTCACCAGCTCGTCCACCTTTTTCCACTGGGGGCTGCTGCCGATGTAATCGGAACTGTAGGCCCCGCTGCGCAGCAGCGGCCCGTCCTCCGCCTCCTGCTCCGGGACAGCCTCAAACACCAGAATCCGGTGCTCCGTTCCGTTCATCAGCTCCACCTTCTTCCGGCGCAGCGGCTTCATGCACAGTCCCCTCCCCCGGCCATTGCCCTTGAAGGCGACGCACTCTTCCGGGGCTTTGCCCGACATATCTTCCAGCAGCATGGGCAGATCTTTCTTATTTTTCAGATATTCTCCCAGAGACTTTGAGGCGTAAGGGGCCTTTTCAAAGCCCGGGACGGCCTTTTTCCCCAGGCTGTTGGCCGTGAGCACCATGCCGTCCTGGTCGACAACCACCACCGCCTGATGCTCGCTCTCCAGAATGGGGTCAAAGAAAGAAGCGGAAGAGAGGTGCATAAAAGCCTCCCGCCGGGAGGATGCCAGCTTTTCCACCAACTTTGCCGCCGCCACGCACACGTCAAGGGCGTTTTTCGGCAGCAGGCCGAAGGGGTTGTTGATGCACAGCACATAGTCCTGCCCGTTCACCTTGTTGATGATGGCCGCCACGCCGGAGTAGCTCTGGGCAATGGCCCGGAAGTGCTCATAGCCGTCACAGCGGCTGGGCTTTCTCTCCTGAATGGTGATGGTGATATTGCCGTTTCCCACCAGGGGCTCGGTCACATAGGTTCCCAGCGTCCGGGGGTAGGAGGACAGGGGGGTCACCAGGTCGAAAACAAAGCCGTGCATATCGGCGATGCTCACATTGCAATTAAAGATGGTAAGAAGGTATTGCAGTACAGGGCTTGCCGCCTCCATAACCGGAGCGTGCTTTTTCTGCATGGCTTCCAGCAGCGCTCCATCCGAGCCGGCAAAATTCGTTGACCAGGGGTCAACCCCGCTGCTCATGCAGCGGGCCCAGGCGCGGGCGATCTCCGGTCTGAGCTTTGAATGGTCAATGACACCGTAGTTTACGGCCTTTTTCCAGGCCTCAAGCACCGCAGCTCTGTCGTATTCCATTTGGCTTAACTCCTTTTTTGCCTTCTCTTTACATTGCCGGGGATCCCGGCAGCCTGCCGGTACTTGGAGACGGTCCGCCGGGACAGCCGGCAGCCCTCCCGGTTCAGTCTCTCGCATATCTCATCGTCGGTCAGGGGCTTTTCCGGGTCCTCGGCGGCGATCAGTTCTTCAATTCTCCGCTTTGCCGCCTCCGCAGACACCACGCCCTCATCCGTGCTCTTCAGCGCCCGGACAAAAAATGCCTTCATGGGGTACATGCCCCAGGGGGTAGACACATATTTATCCTGTACCACGCGGCTGACGGTAGAGACGTTCACGCCCATCTCCTCCGCCATCTGCTGCATTGTCAGCGGGCGGAGCCTGTCGGGCCCGAAGCGGAAGAAATCTCCCTGGAGCGCAATCAGGGTCAGCGCGGCACGGTGCAGGGTCTGGCGGCGGATATCCACGCTGTGGATCAGGGCCTTGGCCGCGTTCAGGCTGGTGCGCAGATACAGCTTTTCCTCTGCGTTGAGCTGGGGCTGGTTTAAAAGCTCCAGATAGTACTCGTTCACCCGCAGGGGGTTGTCCCCCTCGCCGGAGATATAGGCCAGCAGCTCGTCCCCGGATTTGATCACAATGATGTCAGGCACGATATAATTGGTCTGGGGCGCGCGCACATCGCAGTTGCCCGGACGGGGTTCCAGGCTGCGGATATAGTCAAACACGCGGAAGATGGTGTCCTTGCTGACGCCGTATTTGGCGGCGCAGCGGGTGGCTCCCCCGTCGCAGATAGCCCGCAGGTCCTCCCTGATGATCCGTCTGGCCAGCTCTGCGTGTTCAAAGCTGTCCTCCACCTGAAGGCACAGAGCCTCGTACACGTCCTTCGCGCCAATTCCTCTGGGTTGGAAGCCCTGGATGGTGGACAAAACCTTTTTCCCTGTCTCCAGGCTCTGACAATATAGCAGGCAGATGGTGTTCAGGTTTCCCGTAAAATAACCGCTGTCGTCCAGATTGCCGATGATCTCCAGACCGATGGCCTTTTCCTCCGGACTTAAGCGGCACATGGACAGCTGCAGCTTCAGCGAGCCCATCAGCGACTCCGCTTCAAAGTCGGCCCCACGGGAATAGTAAGGGTCAAAATCCTCCTCACTGTCCCACTGGGGATCAGAGCGCTCAGCGATATAGCCCGGGTCCTTGCCCCGCTCCACATAGGTGAAGCCCTGCCCCTCGTCGCCCAGGATGTTTTCGAAACGGTCCGGCTGCGGCGGCTCAGGGATCTCCAGCATGGGGTTTGCCATGGACAGCTCCACCAGATAGTCGTACATCGCCTGCGTGGGCAGAGAGAGCATGTTCAGCCCCTGGATCAGGGACGAGGTTATTCTCTGTTCCTGCTTCTGAAGATGGCTGAGATTCCCGCCGGAAGCCAAAGGCAAGCCCTCCCTTACGCAACAAAATGTGCCAACATTGAGAACAAAATAACATTTTGTTGCGCAGATGTCAACATTCCACGATGAATTTTACAGCAGTTTGTGGCGCAAACTGTTCCATTTTGTAGATAGACGACAAAACGCGCCGAAATCGGACTTACACAACATGTCCATGGCACGCAATTTGCATAAACAAAGGTGTAAGCCCTGACAGGCAATACATGATAAAAGAAAGGGAGAACCATCACATGAAAGTAATAGCCTGCTACAAGGTCGTCCCCTACGAGCAGAGTATCAGCGTTGCTGCTGACGGCAGCCTTAACTTTGACAAGGCCGAGCTTATCGTAGGTCAGTATGACCTGAACGCCATTGAGGCCGGCGCGCAGCTGGTGGAGAAAAACGGCGGCGAGCTGACCGCCCTCACCGTGGGCACCGCCGAAGTGGAAAACTCCAAGCTGAGAAAGTCCGTTCTGTCCAGAGGCCCCGCTAACTGCGTTACCGTAAACGATCCGGCCCTGGCCAACGCCGACTGCGCCGCCACCTCCGCCGCTCTGGCCGAGGCGGTCAGGAAGATCGGCGCCTACGACCTGATCCTCTGCGGTGAAGGCTCCAGCGACCTCTATGCCCAGCAGGTGGGCGTACAGCTGGGCGAGCGTCTGGGCGTCCCCAGCATCAACGGCGTCATCTCCATCGAGGTCGGAGACGGCTGTGTCACCGTGCAGCGCTCCGCTGACGGCGAGGTGGAGACCCTCACCGTTTCCCTGCCCGCAGTCCTGGCCGTGGCCAGTGGCATTAACACCACCCGCGTCCCCAGCATGAGAGATATCCTTGCCGCAGGCAAGAAGCCTGTCAGCACCTGGAGCGGTGCCGACGTGGCCGTGCCTGCAGACAAGCGCACCGAGACCCTTTCCGTTCTCGCCCCTCAGAAGACCGCCCGCGCCTGCAAGCTCTTTACCGGCGATGACGGAGAGACCCTGGCGGCATTTGCAGCCGCTGTGAGCGCAGAGCTTAAGTGAGGAGGACAAAGCCATGAAACTGAACAAAGCAGTCGTATTTTCCGCAAACCTTTCCAATATCCCCGGTCTGTGCTCCGGCGCCAACGCTCTGGCTCAGGAGTCCGTGGCCGCCGTGATCGGCAGCCGCGAGCAGGCCGAGAGCCTTCTCCCCTGGGCAAACAAGGTGGTCTGGCTGGGTGAAAAGGCCGAAGGCGTCATGGTAGAGAGCTATGCCGCCGCTCTGGCAGAGCTGATCGGCAGCGAGGGCGCTGAGCTGGTCCTGGTCTCCAACAGCACCCGCGACAGATGCATCGCCGCCAAGCTGGCCGTGCGTCTGAACGCCGGTGTAGTGACCGACACTTCCGCCGTCTCCGTTACGGAGGAGGGCAGCGTCAGCACAAAGCGCAACGTCTATGGCGGCGCGGCCGAAGCCACCGTCAAGGGCAATGGCCTGACCATTCTGGTGGTTCCCGGCGGCGTGTTCGACGAGCTTCAGGCTTCTCAGCCCGGCGTTCTGGCTGAGGTGGCCGCACAGCCCGAGGATACCGGCATTAAGCTGGTCTCCGTGGCCGCAAAGCAGGAAGAGACCGTGGATATCGCCGTTGCCAAGCGCATCGTGGGCGTAGGCCGTGGTCTTGGCTCTCAGGACAAGCTGGCCGCCGTGGAGAGCTTTGCCGCCAGGCTGGGCGCGGAGCTGGGCTGCACCCGTCCCATCGCCGAGGAGGAGCACTGGATGGCCAGAAGCCGCTATATCGGCGTCTCCGGCGCCACCGTCAGACCCGACGTGTACTTTGCCCTGGGCATTTCCGGCCAGGTGCAGCACATCGTTGGCGTCAGCGACTCCAAGCTCATCATCGCCATCAACAAGGACGCCAAGGCCCCCATCTTCCAGAACTGCGACATCGGCCTTGTCGCTGACATGAACAAGGTTCTCCCTCAGCTCACCGAGCTGTTCTGATCCGAAATTCCTGTAAATCCGTAAATAAAGGGGGGGGCGGCAGCCGTGAAAAGTGAAAAAAGCGGAAGGCTCACACCGCTGATGATGCTGCGGCTGGCCGCCCCCCACACCTGGGCCGCGTCGGTAATGCCCGCCCTGCTGGGCACGGCGCTGGCCGCCCGGGAGGGGGTCTCAGAGCCCCTCATGAGCCTTCTGCTCACGGCCGTCTGCGTTTTGATGCAGTCCGCCGTGAACACCTTCAACGATTACAGTGACTTCATCAAGGGCACCGACACCCTGGAAAACTCCCCCGACGCCGACGACGCGGTGATGGTTTACGACCGCCCATCCCCCCGCCGGGTGCTGTTTCTGGGCTTTGCCTTTCTCCTGGCGGCGGCGCTGTGCGCCGTTCCCGCCCTGCTGCGGGCCGGATGGCGGCCTCTTGCCGTGGGTCTTGTAGGCGCCGCGGCGGTGCTCTGCTACTCTTTCGGGAAAAAGCCCCTGTCCTATCTGCCTTTGGGCGAGCTGGTCTCCGGCTTTGTGATGGGCGGGCTGATCCCCTTCGCGGTGCACGGGGTACTGACCCTGCGTTTTGACCCCAAGGCACTGCTTTTCTCCCTGCCCATGATCCTGGGCATCGCGCTGATTATGATGACCAACAATGGCTGCGACATCGCCCGGGACAGTGCCGCCGGAAGGCGCACCTTCACGGTTTATCTGGGGCAGCGCCGCTGCGCTCAGGTCTACCGGGCGCTGCTGTGCCTGTGGGCGGTTCTGCCTTTGCCGCTGCTTTTGCGGGAGGGCGGCGCGCTCATCTATCTTATTGCCATGCTGCCGGTGGGCGTAACGCTCTCGGCACAGCTGAAAACCGGGCTTTCCCCGGAAAGCCGCAGACAAGCCATGTCCGGCATTTCCGCGCTGAATCTGCTGTGCGGCATGGCCTATCTCACCGCGCTCTGCTTCGGAGCGGCGGTACATTGAAGCGATGAAAAAAGAAGAATACGTCTATAATGTGTTTGAAAACGTGGCGGAGGGCTACGACGCCGCCAACGACAGGATCAGTCTGGGTCTGCACAGGCACTGGAAGCGCCGGGCCATGGAGCGCACTCTGGCCGCCGTTCCACCGGAGGGCAGGCTGCTGGACCTCTGCTGCGGGACCGGCGATATGACAGCCCTTGCCCTGGAAATGAAGCCCGGGCTCCGTGTGACCGGTCTGGACTTCTCTCCTGCCATGCTGGCCCAGGCGGAAAAACGTCTGGGCAGGAACCCCCGGGTGGAATTGATCCGGGGCGACGCCATTGCACTGCCCTTCCCTGACGGCAGCTTTGACGGGGCGATCATCTCCTTTGCCCTGAGAAATACCGCAGATTACCAAAGCGTACTTGAAGAAATGGTCCGGGTGGTAAAGCCGGGCGGCAGCGTGTGCTGCATTGACTCCTTCCGCCCCCGCTCTCCCATCATCAGGCCCTTTTACGATATTTATTTTTCCGTGCTCATGCCTTTACTGGGCGGCGGAAAAGAAAAATTCAGCGAATACCGCTGGCTCTGCCGCAGTACCAGGGAATTTGTCAGTCCCTCTGCGCTGCGCTGTCTGATGGAGCGCAGCGGACTGGAAAAGCCCGTGCAGGACAGCTTTTTATTTGGCTCATGCGTAAGCCTGTGCGCACAAAAGGAGCATTCCTGTAACTCGTAAAACGCGCCAATTGAAAAAAGAAGAACCTCACGATAAAATTGAGGTGCATCTGGCAGGATGTAACAACCCAATCAAACCGGAGGTTCACCATGAATTATACACAGAATAGCAAGAT
>JALFOM010000117.1 GCA_022782265.1 Clostridiales bacterium
CCCACCTCGCAGTCCAATAACCCGCCGCAAAAAAGCTTGATTTTTCAAGCTTTTTGGGCGAAGCAGCGTTTTGAAGAATTCAAAACGCTCGGCGGCTGAAGCGGTCAAAAAAGCCCTAACAGGACTTTTTTGACAAGCTGAGGCTGTCATTCTGAACCGGGGAGTGGTGAAGAATGACAGCTTTTTTGTACGCCGAAGGGGACAAATTGCTACAAAATTTGAAATTTTCATGGACAGCTGATGCGGATTTGTTCATTTACTTTTCCTTTTTTGTATGTTAAGATAACAACAGCTTAAACCATAGACAACGGTCGACGGTCGGATCATCCGTCGCCGTACAATAAAAAAGGAAAGGAAGAAATGCATGGACCAAAAATACAATGCCCTGTTTACCCCGTGGAAGATCGGCAATGTGGAGATCAAAAACCGCCTTGTCCAGTGCTCCATGGGCGGCACCTCTCTGTTCGGCTGGATGGAACCCAACCACTTCGACAAGGAGGCGGCCTACTTCCTGCTCAACAGAGCACAGGACGGTGTGGGCCTGATCCTGCCCGGCATGCAGTGTGTCCGTGACCCGCTGGGCATCCCTGGCAGAAAGTGGCTGTACCAGAACGACCAGATGTTCAAGGAACTGAAGGAGTACATGGTGGAGTTCCACAAGACCGGAGCAAAGCTGTTCATTCAGCTGGCCGCCGGTATGGGCCGCTCCATGGCCATCAACAGCTGGATGACCACCCTGGCCAAGAGCGACCTGCTCAACAAGATCGCCAGCCCCATTGTGGACGTGCAGTATATCTGCGCCTCCGCTTCCGAGACCCCCAACCGCTGGGCGGAGGACGTGACCTCCCGTCCCCTCACCGTGTCCGAGATTCGGGAGATGGTGGAGGCCTTCGGCAAGACCGCCAAGAAGCTGCGCGAGGCCGGTGTGGACGGCGTTGAGATCCACGCCGTGCACGAGGGCTATCTGCTGGACCAGTTCACCATGAAAAACTGGAACCACCGCACCGACATGTACGGCGGCTCCTTTGAAAACCGCTTCCGCTTCCCCGTGGAGATCGTCCAGGAGATCAAGCGCCAGGCAGGCAAGGACTTCCCCGTCTCCCTGCGCTACTCCGTGGTCTCCAAGACCAAGGCCTGGGGCAAGGGCGCCATGCCTTACGAGACCGACTTCGAGGAGTTCGGCCGCGACATGGAAGAGTCCGAGCGGGCCATCAAGTATCTGGGCGACATGGGCTACGACATGTTCAACTGCGACAACGGCACCTACGACGCCTGGTACTGGGCACATCCGCCTCAGTACATGCCCGACAACTGCAACCTTGAATATGTTGAGCATATCAAGAACTTTACCGACAAGCCCGTGGTCTGCGCCGGCCGTATGGATCCGGTCAAGGCCGCCGAGGAGATCGCCGCCGGTAAGATCGACGCAGTTGCCATCGCCCGTCAGAACCTGGTCGACCATGAGTGGGTACATAAGATCATGGAAGGCCGCCAGGACGAGATCAAGCCCTGCATCCGCTGTCACAACGGCTGCTTCAACTTTGCCAAGTACAAGGGAACCTCCAACCTGCAGAGACTGGACGACTCCCTGCATCTTGCCCGCTGCGCCCTGAACCCCACCACCATGCAGCACAACCGCTATAAGATCGTTCCCACCAAAAAGCCCAAGAAAGTGGCTATTATCGGCGGCGGCATCGGCGGCATGGAGTGCGCTCTGGTGCTGACCCAGCGGGGCCACAAGCCCGTCATCTTCGAAAAAGCCGGCGAGCTGGGTGGCCTGTTCATCACCGCTTCCGCCATGAGCTTCAAGGAGAACGACCGCGAGCTGATCCAGTGGTACCGCAGAGAGATCGCAAAGCAGGGCGTTGAAGTCCACCTGAATACCGAGGTCAACGACCTTGGCACCCTGAGGGGCTTTGACGAGATCATCGTGGCCACAGGCTCCGTGCCCAGAACCATGCCCACTATCCCCGGCTTCGACAAGTGCCTGAACTTCACCGAGCTTCTGGTGGACAAGGTGGAGACCGGCGACAAGGTGCTGTTCATCGGCGGCGGCCAGTCCTCCTGCGAGGCGGCCTACGACCTGATTCTCCAGGGCAAGCACCCCATTATTGTGGAGTACGCCTGCGACCTGATCGCGGCCCAGGCCACCTGCCTTGCCAACACCTCCTTCCTCCGCGACGCCATGGAGTACCACAAGGTGCCCGTGTATCTGGAGTCCACTGTCACCGAGATCCGGGACGGCTCCGTCACGGTGAAGAACGTGAAGACCGGCGAGACCTTCGACGTGGAGTGCGACAACGTGGTCAACGGCATTGGCTTTGTTCCCACCCCTGTGGGCGGCAAGAACAGCAAGGCCCACCGCGTGGGCGACTGCGTGGCCATCGGCAACCTGCGCACCGTCATCTGGCGCGCATGGGATGTGTGCATGAAGATCTAAACCGGATATAAAGAATAAAGGGACGGCCTTTTGGAGGCACTCACTTAACGACAGTTCAAATTAACTGGTTTTAGTGGCGTCTTCAAGCGGTGCCAACAGAAAGACCACATCTTTGGAGTAAAATCCTTGGATGTGGTCTTTTGCACTAATAAGGGTTCTATAATAAATGTGAGAAAAATAAACTCCCCCCGCTCTGGCAAAAACCAGGGCGGCGGGAGCTTTTTATCGGGAATAATACTATTTATTTTTGTCCCCGGGCTTGAAGAGCAGGGCCACGATCAGACCGAAGAACACCGCCGCGCAGATGCCGCCGGCGGCGGCAGTAAAGCCCCCGGTAAAGGCGCCCAGCAGTCCGCTTTCGGCCACAGCTTTCTTCACACCCTTGGCCAGCAGATTGCCGAAGCCCGTCAGCGGCACTGTGGCCCCCGCCCCGGCCCAGTCCGCCAGGGGCTGGTATACGCCTACGGCTCCCAGCACCACGCCCAGAACCACATACAGCGTCAGAATCCGCGCCGGGGTCAGCTTGGTGTAGTCGATGAGCAGCTGGCCGAAAACGCACAGCGCCCCGCCCACGGCAAAGGCTTTTACATATTCAAACAGAAGATTCATCTCAAACCCCGCTTTCAATGGCCACCGCGTGGCAGATCCCCGGGATGCTGTCCCCCTGCTGGGAGCTGGTGGGGGACATCAGCGCGCCGGTGGCTGCCACCAGCACCCGCTGCCATACGCCCTTGTTCATGGCCTCTAAAATATGCCCGCCCAGCACCGAGGCACAGCAGCCGCAGCCGGAACCGCCGCAGCCCACGTTCTGGGTGTTCAGATCAAACATGAGCACCCCGCAGTCCATATACCGGGCGTCCAGCTCTACCCCATCGGCCCGGAAAAGGGCCTGCAGAATGTCGTGGCCCTGGGCACCCAGGTCGCCGGTAAAGATAGCGTCATAGTAGTTGGGACTGCGCCCGGTCTCCGTGAAGTGGGCCTTCAGGGTCTCATAGGCGGCGGGAGCCATGGCGCTGCCCATGGAATTGGCGTCCTTGATCCCCGCGTCAACGATCATCCCGGTGGTGACATGGGTGATTTTTGGCCCCTGGCCCCCGGCGGCAAGGATTACCGCCCCGGCCCCTGTCACCGTCCACTGGGCGGTGGGCGTGCGCTGGCCGCCGTATTCCAGCGGGAAGCGGAACTGCCGCTCCGCCGAGCAGAAATGGGAGCCGGTGAGGGCGCAGGCCTTTGCGGCAAAGCCCCCGTCGATCACCATGGCCGCCAGACCCAGGGACTCCGCCATGGTGGAGCAGGCCCCATATACGCCCATGTAGGGCGCCTTGCAGTCCTTCATGGCAAAGGCGGAGCTGACGCACTGGTTCAAAAGGTCCCCGGAGAAAATGTAGTCCAGCCCCTCCGGCGCAAGTCCCGCCTTGCCGCAGGCGATCTGAAAGCACTGCCTGATCATGTGGCTCTCCGCCTTCTCCCAGGACTTCTCGCCGAAATAGGAGTCGTCGGAGATATAGTCAAAGCAGCCCTTCAGGGGCCCTTCGCCCTCCTTCTGCCCCACAACACCGGCATAGCCGATCACCGCAGGCGGTGTGGACAGCATCACCGTCTGCCTGCCAAGTCTTATTCCCATGGTTAAAACCTCGTTTCCCAATGATATGGGAATATCTTTCCCTCAAAACGAAAAAATATAATATACATCTTGACAAATACCCCAGGGGGTATAATATATAGATACCCCCAGGGGGTATATTACGACAAAAGGAGCCGCTTATGGAACAAAAGGAATGTTGCTGCTGCAGCGGCAGAACCAAGGAGCGGAGTGCGGAGGAGGCCAAAAAGCTCATCCACCGCCTGAACCGCATTGAGGGGCAGATCCGGGGCATTCGGGGCATGCTGGAGAAAAACGCCTATTGTGTGGACATTTTAGGCCAGGTCTCCGCCGCCAACGCCGCGCTGAACGCCTTTGGAAAGGAGCTGCTGGCGGAGCATATCCGCACCTGCGTTGCGCAGGATATCAGAGAGGGCAGGGACGAGACCATCGAGGAGCTGGTGAACACCCTGCAAAAGATGATGAAATAGCTTCCGGGAGGGAGACAAAATGAGGCAATATAAGGTAACGGGCATGAGCTGCGCGGCCTGCAGCGCCCGGGTGGAGAAAGCGGTGTCCAAGGTGCCGGGGGTGACTTCCTGCTCTGTCAGCCTGCTGACCAACTCCATGGGCGTGGAGGGCACAGCCGCTCCGGCGGAAATCATTGCCGCCGTGGAGGAGGCGGGCTACGGGGCCAGTGAGAAGGGCGCCGCCGCCGAAAAAAGCAGCAGCGCGGACAGGGAGGACGCCCTGAAGGACAGGGAGACCCCGCTGTTGAAGCGCCGCCTGATCTGGTCGGTGGGTTTTCTGCTGATTCTGATGTACTTCTCCATGGGCCATATGATGTGGGGCTGGCCGCTGCCGCCCTTTTATAACGATAACCATGTGGCCATGGGGCTGACCCAGCTTCTGCTCACCGCGATCATCATGGTGATCAACCAGAAGTTTTTTATCAGCGGCTTTAAGAGCTTGTGGCACAGGGCGCCCAACATGGACGCGCTGGTGGCCTTAGGCTCCACCGCCGCCTTTGTCTACAGCACTTACGCCCTCTTCGCCATGACTGACGCCCAGGTGAAGGGCGACATGGACGCCGTGATGGACTACATGATGGAGTTTTACTTTGAGTCCGCCGCCATGATTCTGACGCTGATCACCGTGGGCAAGATGCTGGAGGCCCGCTCCAAGGGCAAGACCACCGACGCATTGAAAAGCCTGATGAAGCTTGCGCCCAAGACCGCCACGGTGGTCCGGGACGGCGTGGAGACGGAGGTCCCTGTGGAGCAGGTGCAGCAGGGGGATATTTTCGTGGTGCGTCCGGGGGAAAACATCCCGGTGGACGGCGTGGTGGTGGAGGGCAGCAGCGCCGTGAACGAGGCCGCCCTCACCGGCGAGAGTATCCCGGTGGACAAGGCAGAG
Organism: Clostridiales bacterium; assembly: GCA_022782265.1. Taxonomy (GTDB): domain Bacteria; phylum Bacillota; class Clostridia; order Oscillospirales; family Oscillospiraceae; genus Limivicinus. The sequence goes on from JALFOM010000117.1 coordinate 5,439, forward strand.
GGGGACACGGTCTCCGCCGCCACGGTGAACCAGTCCGGCTTTATCCGCTGCCGGGCCACCCGGGTGGGGGAGGACACCACCATCTCCCAGATCATCCGCATGGTCAGCGACGCGGCGGCCACCAAGGCCCCCATTGCCAAGGTGGCGGACAAGGTGTCCGGCGTGTTTGTCCCGGCGGTCATCGCCATCGCTGTGGTGACTACCGCTGTCTGGCTGCTGCTGGGCCGGGGCCTGGGCTTTGCGCTGGCCCGGGGCATCTCGGTGCTGGTCATCAGCTGCCCCTGCGCTCTGGGGCTTGCCACGCCGGTGGCCATCATGGTGGGCAGCGGCATGGGCGCGAAAAACGGCATTCTGTTTAAAACCGCCGTCTCTCTGGAGGAGACGGGCAAGGCGGAAACCGTGGTGCTGGACAAGACCGGCACCATCACCGTGGGCGAGCCCCGGGTGACGGACATTCTCCCTGCCGGGGATTTGAGCGGGGAAGAACTGCTGAAGCTGGCCGCCGCGCTGGAAAAGAAGAGCGAGCATCCTCTGGCAAAGGCCGTACTGCTGGCGGCGGAGGAGCGGCAGACGGAGCCGGAGGAGGTCACGGATTTCCAGGCCCTGCCCGGCAACGGGCTTACGGCGTCTCTTCACGGTGAGGAGCTGTGCGGCGGAAACCTGAAATTCATCAGCTCCCGGGCCCAGGTGTCCGAGCGCCTGAAGAAGCAGGCCGAAGCGCTGGCGGAGCAGGGCAAGACCCCGCTGTTTTTCAGCCGGGGCGGGCAGCTCTGCGGCATTATCGCCGTGGCGGACCTGATCCGGGAGGACAGCCCCGGCGCGGTGCGCGCGCTGCAGAATATGGGCCTTCGGGTGGTCATGCTCACCGGCGACAATGAGCGCACTGCCAGGGCCATCGGCCGCCAGGCCGGTGTGGACCAGGTGATCGCCGGGGTCCTGCCCGACGGGAAGGAGAGCGTGGTCCGCAGCTTCAAGGAGCAGGGCAAGGTCATCATGGTGGGCGACGGCATCAACGACGCCCCGGCCCTGACAAGGGCAGATATCGGCATTGCCATCGGCGCGGGCGCGGACGTGGCCGTGGACGCGGCGGATCTGGTGCTGGTGAAAAGCCGCCTGTCCGATGTGCCCGCCGCCATCCGGCTCAGCCGTGCCACCCTGCGGAACATCCACCAGAACCTGTTCTGGGCCTTCTTCTATAACAGCATCGGCATCCCTCTGGCAGCGGGGGTGTTCATCCCTCTGGGCCTGACATTGAACCCCATGTTCGCCGCCGCCGCAATGAGTCTCAGCAGCTTCTGTGTGGTGTCCAACGCCCTCAGACTGAACCTGTTTGATCTGCAAAGCCCCAAAAAGGACAGAAAAATCAAAAGAAAAAACAAGGAGGAAAAGAAAACCATGGAAAAGACACTGAAAATTGAAGGTATGATGTGCGGGCACTGTGAGGCACGGGTAAAGAAGGCCCTTGAGGCCCTGCCCGAGGTGGAGCAGGCCGCCGTCAGCCACCAGGCCGGCACCGCCGTAGTCACCCTGAAAAGCCCGGTTGCCGACGAGGTGCTGAAAAAAGCCGTGGAGGATCAGGACTATACCGTGCTCTCCGTGGGCTGAGGAAGCAAACAGATATACCGACCATGCGGGCGGCCTTTGCGGCCGCCCGTTTTGCATATCCGCCCCAAAATTTGGCTATACTACCCGGTGAAAAAAGACGGAGGGGCGCTGTGCCATGGAAAAGAAACAACAGGAAGAGCTTTATGACGCCGTGATCATCGGCGGCGGTCCGGCAGGGCTTTCCGCCGCCATCTATCTGGCCCGGGCCGGCTGCCGGGTGCTGGTGCTGGAAAAGGAGCGCCTGGGCGGGCAGATCGCCCTCAGCGCGGAGGTGGCCAATTATCCCGGCGTCCTCACCACCGGCGGAACAGAGCTGACGGAGATCATGCGCCGTCAGGCCGAGAGCTTCGGCGCGGAATTTCTTGCCGCGGAAGCCAAGGCGCTGAAACCGGAAGGGGATATAAAAACCGTCCTCACCGATCAGGGCCCCGTCCGCTGCTTCGGCATCCTTGCGGCCACAGGGGCACGGCCCCGCAGCGTAGGCTTTCAGGGCGAGGAGGAATTCAAGGGCCGGGGTGTCTCCATCTGCGCCGTCTGCGACGGGGAGCTTTTTACCGGCAAACCGGTCTTCGTCATCGGCGGCGGCTACGCTGCGGCGGAGGAGAGCGTGTTTCTCACCCGCTTTGCCAGCCATGTGACCGTTTTGATGCGGGGCGAGGATTTCTCCTGCGCCGAAACCTTGGCCGAAAAGGCCCGGAACCATGAGAAAATCAGCGTGATCACCGGCGTGCAGGTTGAGTCGGTCTCCGGGACAGACCGGGGCCTGAACGCCATCCGCTGGCGAAACCGGAAGACCGGGGAAGTGACCGAGTACCGGACGGCGGAAGGGGAGGTGCTTGGCCTTTTCGTCTTCGCCGGGCTTGAGCCGGAGTCCGGCCTGCTCCGGGGGCTTACGGCGCTGGATGAGCGGGGTTATGTCCTCACCGACCGGCAGCAAAAGACCGGTATCGACGGCCTGTACGCCGCCGGAGACGTCTGCGCCAAGGAACTGCGCCAGGTGGTGACCGCCGTCAGCGACGGGGCTGTGGCGGCAACTTCGCTGGAAAAATACGCCGCCGCTATGGAGAAAAAGACCGGACGACAGCCCAAACGGCCCGAAAAGCCGGAGGATAGCCCCTTTTCCGGGGAAACCCTTGTCCGGCTCCGGCAGCTTTTCCGGCACATGGAAAGGCCCCTTGTTCTGCGCCTTTACCCGGACGGGCGCCCGGCCTCACAGGAGCTTGCGCGCTGTTTGCAGGGCCTTGCCGCCCAGACGGACAAGCTCCGGGTGGAGACGGCCAAAGACCCGGCGGAGGAGACTGAGCGCCCCTGCGTCCGCGTTTTCCACCCCGACGGGAGCGACACCGGCCTTGCCTTTCACGGCGTGCCCGGCGGGCATGAGTTTTCCGCCTTCGTGACGGGGCTGTATAACGCCGCCGGGCCGGGGCAGGCGCTGGACGAGGAGACGGAGCGGCAGATCAAAGCCATCACCCGCCCGGTCAACATGCAGATTCTGGTCACCCTCTCCTGCGGCATGTGCCCGGATATGGTGACGGCCGCCCAGCATATTGCCGCCGTCAATGAGAAGGTCCGGGCGGAGGTCTATGATATCAGCCTGTTCCCGGCGCTGAGAGAGAAGTACAGGGTGATGAGCGTACCCTGTCTGGTCATCGGCGGGGAGCAGGTCGCCATAGGCAAAAAGAGCCTGCGCCAGCTGCTGGAGCTGATCGCCCACTATATGGAATATTAGGGAACCTCTGATTTAATCCGCACTACCATATAGGTTCCGGATATGGTACAATAACACCATCAAAGCAATGGTGGTGCAGGATATGACGCAGGAAACATTTACAGACATCGAATACAGCTGCCGCATGTATCTGACAACGCAATTGACTGGGAACGATACATTGAAAACCGCAAGTCCTCTGTGCGATGTAAGGTTGAACACGCATTTCGGATCGTAAAGTGTCAGTTCGACTACAAGAAAACCGTGTATCGCGGTCTGAAGAAAAACGAGAACCGGCTGTACGCTATGTTCGCCTGTGCCAATTTGTACGCCCTTGCAATCGCCCGGCGAAAACTCTCCACAACCTGATATAGGGGTAGTCTACCCTTTTTCAGAAAAAGGGGCAGAAAAGAAGAGAAATAATGGCTGTTTTTCGCTGAAATCGCCTTAACCAAGCGCAAAAAATGGAACTATATCGAATGGGAACAGAATAAAGACTATTTATTCAGAGGTTCCTTAGAATATCCCGCATTGACAGCCCGGTTTTTCGACAATATAATATCCCCGAAGGAGTGAGGGCAATGGAATGTCAGATAAGTGCCGGAAAAACCAGGATAACGGTCATCACGGACAGGCTGCTCCGCGTGGAGACGGAATACTTTACGGAGCTTCCCAGCCAGACTGTTCTGCACCGGGATTTTGCCGCGGGCGAGGCGGATTTTGACCTGAAAGCTGAGCTGTGCACCGTCCAGACGGCCCGGATCAAAGCGGTGATCGACTGCCGCCGGGGCCGGATAAAGGAAGTCCTTTTATGCGACGGGCGGCGGGTGACGGACTTTAAAAAAGACAACCTGAAAGGTACGGCCCGCACCCTTGACCGCTGCAACGGCGAGACGAAGCTGGAAGACGGCATCATGTCCCGCGGCGGCGCGGCCCTCATGGACGACAGCCGCAGCCTGCTGCTGGATGGGGACCGTCTGATCCGGCGCGCCGGGGGAAAGGATATCTACCTTTTCGCCTACGGCGATGATTACCGGGGCGCATTGAAAGACTTCTTCGCCCTGACCGGCCGGGTGCCGCTGGTGCCCAGATATTGCCTGGGAAACTGGTGGAGCCGCTACAAGGCCTACACCCAGGAGGAATACCGGGCGCTGATGCAGCGCTTTCTGGATAAGCACATCCCCATCAGCGTGGCCACCATCGACATGGACTGGCACTGGGTGGATGTAATCGGGCGCTTCGGGCCGGAGGCCCGGCCCCGGATCAACAACGGCAGCTTCCGGGAGCGCTTTGATATCAAACACAATCCGGGCTGGACCGGGTACAGCTGGAACCGTGAGCTGTTTCCCGACCACCGGGAGCTGCTCTCGTGGCTCCACGACCGGAACATGAAAGTGACCCTGAACGTCCACCCGGCCCAGGGCGTACGCTTTTTTGAGGACTGCTATGAAGATGCCTGCCGGGCGCTGGGGCTTGACCCGGCGGAGCGCAGGCCCATTCCCTTTGACCTGACGGATGAGAAATTCCGCAGGGTCTATTTTGAGCAGGTACACCGCCCCCTGGAAAAGGAGGGCGTGGACTTCTGGTGGATCGACTGGCAGCAGGGGACAAAGGCCGGAGCCGAGGGACTGGATCCTCTGTGGCTTTTGAACCACTACCACACGCTGGACATGGAGGAGAAGGGGGAAAAGCGGCCTCTGATTTTGTCCCGGTACGGCGGCCTGGGCAGCCACCGCTATCCTCTGGGCTTCAGCGGGGACACGGTGATGTCCTGGAAAAGTCTGGCGTACCAGCCCTACTTCACGGTAAACGCCGCCAACGCCGGCTACACCTGGTGGAGCCACGACATCGGCGGGCACATGCTGGGCGTGCAGGACGAGCAGCTCTACCTGCGCTGGCTGCAATTTGGCGTGTTCAGCCCCATCAACCGGCTCCACTCCACCAGCTGCGAGTACATGGGCAAGGAGCCCTGGAAGCAGTCTCCCGCCATCGAGGCGGCGGCCAGCGAATTTCTCCGCCTGCGCCACCGGCTGATCCCCTATCTCTACGCCTGCAGCTATTTTACCCACAAGGAGGGCGTCCCCCTCTGCGAGCCCATGTATTATGAATGGAAAGACCGGGCGGCCTACCAGGTGCCGAACCAGTACCGCTTCGGCCCGGCCCTGATCGCCGCGCCCGTTACAAAGCCCCTGGATAAAGTGACGCTGCTGGCAGACGTAAAGGTCTGGCTGCCGGAGGGCCGCTGGACGGACATTTTCAGCGGCAGAATCTACGAGGGGAACAGGACCCTGACCATGTACCGGGACATGAGTTCCATCCCTGTTCTGGCAAAAGCCGGGGCCATATTGCCGCTGTACGCCCAGGGGCGGGAAAACAGCCTTGACCCGGCCCAGCCCCACGAGATCTGGATCTACCGGGGAGACGGACGCTTTGACTGGTACGAGGACGACGGGGAGAGCAAGGCCTATAAGGACGGGCAATGGAGCCTGACCCACATGGAAGTCAAGGAGGAGGGGAGCACGCTCCGCTTTACCATGGAAACGGAGCGGGGCGCGGCGGACTATCCGCTGCCCCGGCGCAAACTGACTCTGCGTTTTAGGGACGTGGAGCGGGCGGAGGCCTTTGTCAACGGCCAGGCGGCGGAGCTGAAAAACCTGTTGACAGACAACGGGCAGCAGGAATGTGCCCTGGAGCTGTGGTCAGAAGGCCAGGCGCTGACCGTGGAGCTGCGGGAGGTGAAGGCCCGGGAGAATCTGCCCCTGGAGGAAGAGGCGGTGCGGCTCATCACCAAATACCAGATGTCCAACACCCGCAAAAACTCCGGTTCGCTGAAGAAAGCTCTGGGCCATTTCCACCAGCCGGGCATCCTGCCCAAACGGCTGGACGGACCAATAGAAGAATTGCGCGCCCTGAAAAGGCCGTAAAATAAACTGATCCCTGCGATTAAATAATCGCAGGGATCAGTTTATCCGGGAACCACAGTAGGGACAATATTCTTCATGTTGTATGGGCGCGATCCGCAATGCCCTTTTGCAGAAGGGACAGCGGTTTTTCCACGCGATAAGGATCAGGTCAGCCGCCAGAACGGCGACGCTGATGAGGACCAGAACGGCGGAATGAAGGTTCAGCCCGATCAATGCCGCAACGCAGGACAAAATGCCGGCAATCCGGCAGACTGTCCGGAACAGAGTGAATTTGCTCATCTGCTTTACCTCTTTTCCTTTATGAAAAGAAGCATAGCGCCGCTGTGTAAAGTTTTCTGCCGGAAAAGTGAAAAATTTTATCCCGGCAGAGACGGATAACAGATTTTTCTCCTGCCTTATGAATGAAAATGAGCACTCAGGCTGTAATGAACACTGTTCGCTTTAGAGGCGCCCCCTTGAAACCCGTTAGAGGAGGAAGTGATCTTCAGAACAGTCAGCCTTCTTCATGCTTAATACTCAAGAAAATTTACTACATACCACTATTGGATATGTCAGGGGTCAAACATTGCTTCCAAAGGAATGTAATAAAAAACATTTGCCAAGGCAACAGCTACGACCAAAGCAAAAACAAGAATTAATATTATTATAACAGTGACGCGAAAAGGGGGGGCAAAGCGTCAATTTTGTTCCAGATTTTCTTGGGAATAAGAAATCCGACGATAATCAGCGCAATTATCCAAAATATTTTAAATTTCATCGAAATTATCCCTCGTTTCAATCAGAAAAATATACCAATTATTTTTTCTGGAAGAAATTCTTTCGCAATTTCTATTACGTGGTTGTCTGATGGCTTTAAGTAATCGACGACAACTGGTTCAAAGTTTTACTTGATATATCTCTCATAGTCGGCCTTCAACATCATTGCCTGCTTTTTGGGGAGTACAGTCATCAAATAAAAATAGAGCTTCTTGCTGAATCGAACTTTGATTTGCCGTTGAGACGGTTTCCACAGATTGATCTGCGTTCTGTATTTTTCGGGGAAGTAATCTAAAGACATAAAAATGAAAAACACATTCGAGCCAAGTATGGAATTTTGTGAATTCATAAATGCATGCCTATACATACCGATTCCGCAGCTTCTGCACTTTTCATAGTCCAGTGAAAATTTCTTTTGGAACAACGTATGAACATACACAGCTTTATCCTGAAAATCTCCCCACGACAATAACTGGGACCTGCAAATCCACAAATAAAGTATACCGCATATACAGCTAAAAAGACACATTGCGAGCAAAAAGAAGGTCGCAATACTTCTTTCGCAAGACACTGCAAAGATTCCGAAACCAATTGAAAATGTAGAAAGAATCAATAGCATTACCGCACAATATGCACTTATACTTGATCCTAAGTATTTTTTCATAACATACTCCCATTACCGCATAGTATGGCTAACTGCTCTGAAAATTCCGCCATAGGAATCTAGAGGTGTATTTCTCATTTGCAAAGCTACTGTTAAAGTTGTTGACGCACCTGTATACCTTTGCATGGTTATCCCGATAATAATACAGTAGCCATCCTCCACCGCTAAGCCCGCTTCTAGAATAAAAGGACAAGAAAATTTCATGTTGTAACTTGGGACATACCAAAATCTTTATAGCGATAGCAAATTGTTTCTTCATACGGAGCCCAAGGATCAGATAGTTTTGCTTTGCCAAGAATTACAGTTAACACCATTGGATTAACTTCTACCTGATTAATTGGATGCCCAGCTTTCGGATATGAGCCAATTTTAATAAATTCATATTTCTTCTCATCTGCTTTGCTTTTTATAATAATTTGTGCCAAGTATCATTATTCCAATACCTGCTATCAGAAACAATACTTGATCTATAAGGTATTTTCTCATTTCTCTCTCCTAAAACAATGTTGCCAACGTAGAAGTTACTGTCGAATAGATACCTGATCGGAAAATTGCTAGTGCAAAACATAATATAGTAACTACTGCATTAACCCATGCGCTTAAAAAGTGAAAAATTCGGTTCTGTGCGATACTAAATAGTATGACCAACAGACATATTGTTATCTTTACCGCAGGATAAGTAAATGAAGTCAAGTCAGTTTTTACTTCAAACAGTTTCATTTAATTTACCTTTCTTTTCCCCTATGCCAACAAACTTTTAACTCTATGATGTGAGTATCGTTATTTTCCATTCCTGTATCTTGATCTCATTAGAGAATCAACTTGAAAACGGATAATTAGACAAAGAAGACCTTTTATTGCAATTAGGGAAAAAATGAGGACGTTGTTTTGCATGCCATACAGCATATAAACTGCAAGCAAAATAGCATATTGTGGGACAAGTAATACTGACTCCACCAAATAAATCCAATGATATACATCAAACGCTAATCTATGGCTTTTTAGAAAAGATTTAATAAAGCCCAAGAAAACACGATCTTTTAAAGATTGTTGACTATATATATCCCTCGCAGTTTTCCGATTTCCTGCGCCAATTAAAAAATCATATAAAAACCTTCGCAAAGAACGAATTGCAATAGTATCTAAAAGAGCTAAAAGAACAACATACAAAACAACAACTTTGGTCATTGAGCATCACCCTTTTTACTTGAGATTTGATCTGACTAAGTAGATGAAGTCAAGTCAGTTTTTACTTCAAACAGTTTCATTTAATTGACCTTCATTTTCCCCTTCTTCCTATTTGATAATACAGTATTTCCAGTGTGCTGGCAAGATTTTTCAGGTTTATATTTTCCGTACTGTGCTGCTGCAGAGCTCATAGCTTAAATCCACGCCCGGAAGCTGTTGGCGGTATTGGTATACACGCTTTTATTGACCGTAACGACCGCATTTTCCGGCTGAGATACAGCGGCTGTTTCATCGCCGATGCACCGTAACTATTGCTTTATTCAAAACAAATATCTTGTCGCGCTTAATGCCATTCCTCCTGCCGTTTATGATAGAATAAAATGAAAAAACACCGGGATTTCAAAAAGGGCGCTGGGTCTGGTTTCTGGCAGAAGCCGGGAAAACAGGAGTTCAAATCCAGATACTTACCGAAAATTTGAGAGCAAAAAACGCCGGAAACAGTATAGATGCCACTGGATTATTTCCAGTGGCATCTATACTGTTTTGATTTTATGTAATATCATATCACTATGGAGGCCGCCATTTTCGAGCTGCACTGAAAACCAAATCGAAGCCCAGCGCAGCGGGTTCGATTTGGAAAGGAGAAGCGACGGAATGAATGAGCGATGACTTTTTAAAATAGAAAGTCGTCGCGAACGATATGAAGTCCGCGACGACGTGGTGGACTTGAAGGGGATCGAACCCTCGAACCTCACGGATGCGAACCGTGCGCTCTCCCAGCTGAGCTACAAGCCCATATTCAATTAATTAAAAAATACCCTATTTCTGCGCTCTTGTCAAGACGGGGATGTGAACCGGGCGGCAGACGGCTGAGTCACAGGACAAAAATCAGCGGGCATATAACGGCACGGATGCGCTCCCGGCTGAGCTACGCCCCCGTTTGTTCTGTTGTCAGCTTTAAGCATTATATCACAAATTTTCCGTTTGTAAAGAAAAATATTGATTCTATTGAAAACTTGTAGTACAATAGGCGCGTGGCTTTTGACAAGGCTGCACTAGTCGGGGAGCCAGCGGTGCCCTGTAACCTGCAATCCGCTACAGCAGGGACGAATTCCCATCCGAGGATATGTTCTGTGTCGTCTGACCCCGGTAAGCAGCGTTGACGACCCGGTCTTGCGCAACGGAAACCCGTGAACCATGTCAGGCGGGGAACCGAGCAGCATTAAGCGGTGCTTTCCGTGTGCCGCGAGGTCGCCGGGTCTGAGCCGGCTGCCGGCGTAACGGACATATCGCCTGTTCGGAGATGGGTGTGCAGTCTTGTCAAGAGTCATAATATCTATTGCGGGGAGGCGCGTTCTTTGTATCAGGCCCTGTATCGGAAATGGAGGCCCCAGACCTTTGACCAGGTTGTGGGGCAAAAGCACATTACCGAGACCCTGAAAAACCAGGTCCGGACCGGGCGGCTGTCTCACGCCTATCTTTTCATCGGCACACGGGGCACCGGAAAGACCACCTGCGCCCGTATCCTGGCCAAGGCTGTGAACTGCGAACACCCGGTGGACGGAAATCCCTGCGGCGTATGCCCCGCCTGCCGGGGGATCACTGAGGGCTCCGTAATGGACGTGGTGGAGCTGGACGCCGCTTCCAATAACGGCGTGGATAATGTGCGCGCCCTGCGGGAGGAAGCGATTTTCTCTCCCGCCACGGTGAAAAAAAGAGTGTACATCATCGACGAGGTACACATGCTCTCCATGCAGGCATTCAACGCCCTGCTGAAAATTCTGGAGGAGCCGCCGGAGCACCTGATGTTCATTCTGGCCACCACGGAGCTTCAGAAGGTCCCCGCAACCATCCTGTCCCGCTGCCAGCGGCACAGCTTCAAGCGCATCGACACGCCGGTGATTACCGAGTATCTGGAATATATCGCAGGGCAGGAGAGCTTTACCCTTGAGCACGACGCGGCGGAGCTGATCGCGCGGCTTGCCGAGGGCGGTGTCCGCGATGCGCTGAGCCTGCTGGACCAGTGCTCTGCCAGCGAGAAGATCGACCTGGAGGCGGTATATTCCGCCATGGGCCTGGCGGGCAACCGCCGGGTGGCGGAACTGCTGGACCATATCCTGCGCCATAACACGGAGGCGGCGCTGAAAGCCTTTTCCGGTATGTGGATGGACGGGAAGGACCCTGTGTCCCTGCTGACAGAGCTCAGCAACCTGCTGCGGGACGTGCTGATGCTGCATGTGGCCCCCAAAGGGGCGCTGGAGCTGATCTCCGGCGCTTTTGACACCGGGACCCTGCGGGAATTTGCGGGGCGCATGACCACGGAAGAGCTGCTCTGCGCGATGAACACCCTGCAAAGGACCCTGTCCACGGTGAAGGACGCCAAAAACACCAGGAACGCGGCAGAGCTGTGCCTGGTCTCCCTGTGCGACAGCACCCTGGGGGAGAGTGTCGCGGAGCTTCGCGCCCGCATCTCCCGTCTGGAAAGGCAGATGGAGGAGGGCGTGCCGGTCCGCCAGGAGGAACGGGGCTATATCCCCGAGGAGTATTACGACGAGCTGCCTGAGCCGCCCCGGCGCGACGAGGAGCCGGAGTTTGAGGAGCCGGGCCCGGAGGTGTTTATCGACGAGCCCAGGGAGAACGTTCCGGCAAAAAATCAGGGCAGACAGGCAGAGAAAAGGCCCGAAGAGCCGGCAGCCCCGGCAGAAAAAGCGCCCACCTGGGCGGAGATTTGCAGCCGGGTGTCAGACAGGCTTCCTGCAGGGCTGAAAACATTTCTCACCAGGGAATCAGATATCCGCGGCAGGATAGAGGGCGACCTGCTCAAGCTTGAAGCCAACCCCATTTTCGTATACGGCCGGGTCAACAAACCGGAAGTGCTGCAGCTCTTTGCCCAGGCGGCAGGGGAGCTGGCCGGACGGGAAATACGGGTAATGCTCTCGGAACTGAAACCCAATGAAAGACCACAGCGCGATATCGACGAGCTTCGCGCTTATCCTGAGGTAAAATTTATAAACTAAGAGATAGAACTGGAGGAAAAAACGATGGCAAAAGGTGGATTTCGCGGGGGATTTCCCGGCGGCGGCAACCAGATGAACATGGTGAGACAGGCCCAGAAGATGCAGCAGGAGCTGCTGAAGATGCAGCAGGAGATCGAGACCTCCAAATTTGAGTTCACGGCCGGCGGCGGCGCGGTGAAGGCTGTTGTCCTGGGCACCAAGGAGCTGGAGAGCATTGAGATCAAGCCCGAAGTGGTTGATCCCGACGATGTAGAAATGCTTCAGGACCTGGTGATCGCGGCGGTAAACGGCGCGATGAAGCTCTGCGACGACAGCACGGCAAAATCCATGAGCAAGATCCAGGGCGGAATGAACCTGCCTTTCTGAACGAATAAAGTGGGCAGGTCATTGACCTGCCCATAATCATGTGCAATATGCTTTTGCTTATCTGACGGCAATTTCCTGATAATAGAAGGATGCACCGGCCAGGGAGAATATGGGCGCCACCATGGACAGCGTGCCGTCTTCGCCGTAATAGAGCATCAGATCGTCTCCATAGGTGGATGGGTCGAGGGTTCTGGCGTACTGTTCCTCATAAAAGCTGTCATGGGGGAAATTACCGAAGGCTTCTGTGAACGTCTTCTCGCAGGTTGCGCAGGCCAGGGAGACCAGCTCCTCTTCTGTAAGCCCTTCCCGGGCAAGAAAGTCGGCGCGGGTGAACTCCCGGCCATTTCCGGCGTCATAATTGCAGACCAGGTAGTTGTTAAAGTCGTTGGGACTGTCTGAAGTGCAGAGAATGGAGACAATGCCGTCATTGACATAATAGCGGTAATCCACATTGACGCTGACCAGGCTGAGGCCATCGTCCATGCTTTTCAGCTCTTCATCCACCACGGACATGAGCTGCGTATAGATAAGCTCATTCAAACGCCGGGCCTCCTCGGGTTCAGCGTTGATGGCCGGTATGCGGTAGGAGTAATGGTATTCGTTGCCCAGACTGTCGGTATAATCGCCGCTTTTTTCAAAAGCCGTGACCACAATGTCCTCCGGGAGCTGCGGCGCTTCCGAATCCGCGTGGTCAGGGGGGTCAAGGGGCTGGCTGCTTTCCGCGGGAGCGGGGGAGACTTCTCCGCAGGCGCAGAGAGACAGGGCCAGAGCCAAAAGCAAAAGTAAGGAAACTGTTTTTTTCATCGTATTTCATCCCTTTCGTGCCGATTTTATCATAAAGGCACCAGCGTTTCAAATAAAGAAGTCTTAAGAATATATCCTTTTCTCAGGAGGAGCAAATGAAAACCAACTGGACTGACAGCGTAGATATCAACAACCCTCTGCCGGAATATCCCCGGCCTCAGCTGGCAAGGCGGGGCTGGCGGAGCCTGAACGGCCCCTGGGATTATGCCATCAACAGCTCAAGCCGCCATCCCACCGCCTTTGACGGCCAGATCATCGTCCCCTTTTCTCCGGAGACGGAGCTGTCCGGCGTGCAGCGCAGCCTGAAAAGCGGGGAGTACCTCTGGTACCGCCGCCAGGTGGAGCTGCCGGAGGAATACGCGGGCAGGCGGGTGCTGCTGCATTTCGGCGCTGTGGACCAGGAGGCCACCGTGTGGGTGAACAACGCCATGGTGGCAAGCCATGTGGGCGGCTATCTGCCCTTTGAGGCCGACGTTACCGAGGCCATCGAGGATAACCGGATGACCATCACCGTCCGGGTCACTGACGACACGGACAAGGGCGTACATACCCGGGGCAAACAGAAAACCAAACGTGGCGGCATCTGGTATACGCCTCAGAGCGGCATCTGGCAGACCGTGTGGATGGAGGCTGTGCCCGAGGATTACGTCAAATCTCTCCGCATTACCCCGGATTTTGACAAGGGGACTGTGGAAATTGCGGCGGAGACTGTGGGAGAAGCGCCTGCCTATGCCCAGTTCGGCGGCTTTTCCTATGAGCTGCCGGCGGAGATCCCCGTGCCGGATTTCGAGGCCTGGACCCCCGACCACCCCAAGCTCTACGGCTTTACGGTCAGTTGCGGGGAGGATCTTGTACAGAGCTATTTTGCCATGCGCAAATTCTCCGTGGAGGAGGACGAAAAGGGCGTAAAACGGCTGTTTCTCAACAACGAGCCCCTTTTCCATAACGGCCTTCTGGACCAGGGCTACTGGCCCGATGGGCTGTACACCGCCCCCACCGACGAAGCCCTGGCCTATGACATCCGCATGGCCAAGGCCATGGGCTACAATATGCTGAGAAAGCACATCAAGGTGGAGCCTCTGCGCTGGTACTACCACTGCGACAGGCTGGGTATGCTGGTGTGGCAGGACATGCCCTGCGGCGGCGGAAGCTATAACCCCGTTGTGGTGTCCGCTCCGCTGCTGACCGGCTCCCATATGAAAGACAGTGCCTACGGTATGTTCGGCCGGGGCGATACCGCCGGCCGGTCGGAGTTCAAGGCGGAGCTGGCGGAGATGGTAAAGCATCTGTACAACTGCCCCTGCATTGCCATGTGGGTCATCTTCAACGAGGGCTGGGGCCAGTTCGACGCGGAGAAGATGCATGATTTTGTCTGCTCCATGGACCGCACCCGCACCATCGACCACGCCTCCGGCTGGCACGACCAGCACATCGGCCAGGTGAGAAGCGACCATGTGTATTTCAAGAAATATTCCTTCAAGCCCGACAAGTACGGCAGAGCCGTGCTCCTCAGCGAGTTTGGCGGCTACGCCCACAAGGTGATCGGCCACTGCTTCAGCAAAAAGGACTTCGGCTATAAAAAGTTTGAAATGCCGGCCCAGCTGGAGATCGGCCTGGAGGAGCTGTACCAGCAGCAGATCAGGCCCGCTGTGGCCCAGGGTCTGGCCGCTGCAGTGTATACGCAGATCAGCGATGTGGAGGAAGAAGTAAACGGATTGCTGACATATGACCGAAAAGTGGCGAAGATCGCGCCGGAAATCATGCAGAAAATCACAAAAGTAGTGTGAAATAGGAAACGAGGCGGGGGAGACTCCGCCTTGCCTTTTTGCCTGGAAAGTTGACATAATAAGATATACATAATATTATTTACATAAATATGCGCCGCTCGGCCGTCCTGAAAGTCGCCCATGGGGGACGCCACCCTACAGCCACAGCTCCACAAAAAAACCTCCGTATGACCAGGTCATACGGAGGTTTTTGGCATTTTCATCAGCCCTTGTAGCCGATCTTGTCGGCCAGGGCCCGGTCGATAAGGACGGTGGCGTCGGGGTGAATCTTCATCAGGGTGACAGGGCAGCGGGGGGTGATGCGGTCGCCCAGGAGGAGCTGGGAGGCGGCGTCCTCTTTATTGCCGTTGATGATGAGCAGCAGCCGCTTTGCCCGCATGATATCGCCCACGCCCATGGTCACAGCGTAACGGGGCACGTCATCCCGGCTGGCAAAGAAACGGGCGTTGGCGTCGATGGTGCTCTCGTCCAGCACTTCCAGGTGGGCGTGGTCATAAAGAGAGTCGCCCGGCTCGTTAAAGCCGATGTGGCCGTCTCCGCCCACACCCAGAAGCTGGATGTCGATTTCGCTGCTGGCCAGAACGTCGTTGAACTCTCTCAGGTTGGCCTCCACATCGCCGGTGCCCTTGGCCACATAGGTGTTGCACTTGTCGATGTTGATATGGTCAAAGAGATTGGTATCCATGAAATAGCGGTAGCTCTGGTCGTGGGTGGGCTCCAGACCCACATATTCGTCCAGATTCACGCTGTGTACCCGGGAAAAATCCAGTCCCTCTTCCCGGCAGCGGCGGGCCAGCTCCTGATACATGCCCACAGGGCTGGAGCCCGTGGCCAGACCGAGACAGCAATCGGGCTTGGCGCGGATGATCTCTTCAAAGATGTCTGCTGCGATGGAACACTGCTTGGTATAATCTTCGGCAATGATAACTTTCACAGTTAACCCTCCTAACTTTTCTGGGTCAAGTATATGCGCAAAGTTGACAGGTGTCAAGAATGATAAGCTTTCGTTTATGCTGAAAAACGTTCGCGGGTGACCTTTTCCACCTGCCCGGAGAGGGCAAAGAGGGCAATCAAGTTGGGCACCGACATCAGGGCGTTGAAGCAGTCGGCCAGGGCCCAGATCAGTTCGGTTGACATGACACAGCTGACATATACCGCCCCGGCAAACAGCAGACGGTAGGGGGCCACGGCAGGGCTGCCCAAGAGATATTTGATGCAGCAGCTGCCGTACAGCGCCCAGCCCAGCACTGAGGACATGGCGAAAAGCAGCAGGGACAGGGCCATGAACAGCAGGGAGCAGCCTTTTCCGAAAACCGTTGCCAGCGCGGAAGTAAAAAGCTCGCCGCCCACGCTCTGCCCCCAGGGCACATGGATGCCGCTGCAAAGAATGGCGAAGGCGGTGAGAGAGCAGATCACCACCGTGTCGGCAAAGACCTCGAAAATGCCCCACAGGCCCTGCTCCGGCGCGGACCGGACGTCGGCGGAGGCGTGGGCGATGGCGGCGGAGCCCAGCCCTGCCTCGTTGGAAAAGGCGCTGCGGCGCAGGCCCCACTGCAGGGCCTGCCTCATGGCCGCCCCGCTGATCCCGCCGCCCAGGGCCTTCAGGGAAAAGGCGCCGCGAAATATTTCCAGAAGCACGCCCGGCAGCCTTTGGGCGTTGCAGAGAATAACGCCCCCGGCGGCGATAAAAAACACCCCGCTCATCAGCGGGACCAGCACAGCAGTGGCCTTTCCCGTGCCCACTGTGCCCCGGAAAACGGCAGCGCAGGTGATGAGGGCCAGCGTAAGCCCCAGAACATGCCGGAAAAGAGGCTCACTGCCAGCGCTGAGGCCGAAAAACGCCGCCGCCCGGGTCACGGCTCCGGCGGCGCTGCTGATCTGGGACATGTTGCCTATCCCAAAGGCCGCCAGAGCTGCCAGCAGGGCATAGGCCAGAGCCAGGGGGCGGAAGCGCTGTCCCAGCCCTGACTCAATGTAGACCATGGGCCCGCCGGAATAGCCGCCCCCAGCCTCCCGCTTCCGGTACAGGATGGAAAGGCAGATTTCCGCGTATTTGATCGCCATGCTCAGCAGGGAGACGGCCCACATCCAGAACACCGCCCCCGGCCCGCCCAGTGCGATGGCCTGGGCCGTGCCGATGATGTTGCCGGTGCCCACGGTGGAGGCCAGGGCCGTGGCCGCCGCCTGAAAGGGCGTCACCGTGCCTTTTGCCGCCCTGCTTTTTTGGAACATGCTGCCCACGGTCAGCTTCATGGCCAGAGGGAAGCGGCGGAGCTGAAGGGCCGAACAGCGCAAAGTCAGCAGTCCCCCGCAGGCCAATGCGCAGGGGAGAAAAACAGCGGACCAGAGGATATCGTTCAGGGAACAGAGAAAGGAATAAATCATAAGAAATGTTAAATTTACAGAAAAGCCTTTATTTTTCGGTTACAATATGGTAACATGTACCCTGCCTTACAAGAAAACTATATGGAACAAAGCCCGGTGAAATGCGTCTAAGGGCATATGAAAGGATGGATGAACCCATGAAAACGATGAAAAGATTGCTTTGTATTATACTTGCCGTGCTGATGTTTGCCTCTCTGGGCGCTGCCGCCTACGCGGACGGCGATGCGCAGGCCCGGGCCGTCATCGGCGCGAACCTGGACGAAAACCAGATCGCCTCTGTCTACCAGCTCTTCAACGTGAAGCGGGGCGACGTGAAGGAAATGACCGTCACCAACGCCGAGGAGCGGGAGTATCTGGAGGGCTATGTGGACGAGTCCCTGATCGGCACCCGGTCCATCTCCTGCGTGTATGTGGAGCTGCTGGCCGAGGGCGCGGGTATGGACGTGACCACCAGCAACATCACCTGGTGTACACCGGAGATGTACATCAGCGCCCTGGCCACCGCCGGCATCACCGACGCGAAGATTGTTGTGGCCGCCCCCTTTGAAGTCAGCGGCACCGCGGCCCTCACCGGCGTGTACAAGGCCTATGAGGACCTGACCGGCAAGAAGCTGGACGATCTGGCCAAGGCCGTCAGCACCCAGGAGCTGACCATCACCGGTGAGCTTGCCAACGAGATCGGCGAGATGGACTCCACCTCCATTGTCAACGACCTGAAAATGATGCTGGACGAGACGGCCCAGATGACCGATGAGGAGATCCGCGAGCAGATCATCCAGATCGCCGCCACCTATAACGTCACCCTCACCGAAAACCAGATCAACCAGCTCATTTCCCTCTGCCGCTCCCTGGAGGGGCTGGACGCGGACGCCCTGAAGTCCCGAGTGGAAGAGGTGCAGAACACCCTGAAAAAGGTGTCCGACGCCAAGACCCAGGTGATCGGCTTTGTGGAGCAGGTGAAAAAGGTTGTCACCTCCATCAAGAGCTTCTTTGAAAAGATCGGCGACATCATCGGCCTGTAACAGAAGAAAACAAACCCGCTGCGGAATTGCTCCGCAGCGGGCTTTTTCATCTCTGTTCTGTTATATTCTCTTCCACCTGGCGCCGTGGGGGATGTCGGTGACTTCGATGCCGGCAGCCTTCAGCTCGTCGCGGATGCGGTCGGCCTCGGCGAAATTCCTGGCCTTCTTGGCGTCCTGACGGGCCATGATCTTGGCCTCCACCGCGGGATCGCTCTCGCCGCTCTCGGACACGATGGTGAACTGTCCGGCGGTGACGGCCTGCTTTTTCAGCTCCTCCCGCTTCTTGTCGGCCTTTTCCAGAAGGCTCAGGCTCAAGACGCTGTCAAAGTCCCCAAGGACAAAGAGCTTGGTGGCGTCGTTGGTCTTGTATTTGAGCACGTCGTAAAGGCAGGTGACGGCCAGAGAGGTGTTCAGATCGTTATCCAGGGCGGCCTTGAACCTGGCGCGCAGGGCGTCCACGGCCTCCTGCTCGATCTCGCCCTCGCCGGGCTTCAGAGCCGCGATCTTGGCGATGAGCTTGTTGTAGGTGGTCTGGGCGTTGTCCAGATTCTCCCAGGAGAAAACAAGGCTCTTGCGGTAGTGGCTCTGCAGGCAGAAGAGGCGGTAGGCCAGGGGGTCGTAACCCTTCTCCTCCAGCAGGGAGACGGTGAGAAATTCGCCCTTGGACTTGGACATCTTGCCGTCGTTGGTGTTCAGGTGGAGCACATGCATCCAGTAATTGCACCATTTGTGGCCCAGGTAGGACTCAGACTGGGCGATTTCGTTGGTGTGGTGGGGGAAGGCGTTGTCGATGCCGCCGCAGTGGATATCCAGATCCTCGCCCAGGTGCTTCATGGAGATGCCGGAGCACTCGATATGCCAGCCGGGATAGCCCACGCCCCAGGGGGAGTCCCATTTCAGGGCCTGATCCTCAAACTTGGATTTGGTGAACCAGAGCACAAAGTCGTTCTTGCTGCGCTTGTTGGGGTCCTCTTCCACGCCCTCGCGGACGCCTACGGCCAGATCCTCCTCGTTGAAGTCGTTGAACACATAGTATTTCTCCAGCTTGGAGGTGTCAAAGTACACGTTGCCGCCGGCAAAATAGGCGTAGCCGGTGTCCATCAGCCTGGAGATGATCTTAATGTAATCGTCAATGCAGTTGGTGGCGGGCTCCACCACATCCGGGGTGCGGATGTTCAGCTTTTTGCAGTCGTCGAAAAAGGCCTCGGTGTAGAACTTGGCGATCTCCATCACGGTCTTGTGCTCCCGCTTTGCGCCCTTGAGCATCTTGTCCTCGCCCTCGTCCGCGTCGGAGGTCAGGTGGCCCACGTCGGTGATGTTCATCACGCGCTTGAGATTATAGCCGGAATAGCGCAGATAGCGGTCCAGAATGTCCTCCATAATGTAGGAGCGCAGGTTGCCGATATGGGCAAAGTGGTACACCGTGGGGCCGCAGGTGTACATCTTCACGATGTCGGGGTGGTTGGGGACGAACTCCTCCCGTTTTCTGGTGGCGGAATTGTAAAGTATCATGTCTCTTCTCTCCTTCTTAATCGGCATCCTTAAATACATCCCGGTTCACCCAGAAGTATTCCACACCGGAATACACCGTGGTGAGCAGGATTACTGCCGAACAAATTATGTTAACCAAATGGACCGTGGGGAACAGCATCATCACGCACAGGCCCACCATGGTAGAGGCGGTTTTGATCTTGCCGGACCAGGCGGCGGCGATGACCCGGCTCTGCTCCACGGCGATGAGCCGCAGGCCGGACACGGCAAATTCCCGGAAAAGCACAACGGCCACCACCCAGCCGGGCATCTGCCCGTTCTCGATGAAGAAGCACATGGCTGCCAGCACCAGCATTTTATCCGCCAGAGGATCCATAAATTTGCCGAAATTGGAGATCTGGTTGTAATGCCGGGCGATGTAGCCGTCGGCAAAGTCGGACAGGCAGGCAATGATGTAAACGGCAAGGGCCCAAATCATGTGGCCGGTGTAGGCCAGAACCAGAAATACGGGGATCAGAACCATACGGGCCATGGTTATTTTATTTGCGGTTGTTTTAAACATATCCACCTCACACCTGTTCTCCGATGAGCAGTCCCTCATCGGTATCCGTGATCAATACGTCCACCATGTCGCCCTCTGCACAGTCACCGGAGAAGAGGACCAGGCCGTCGATGTCCGGGGAGTCGGCGTAGCTGCGGCCCACATGGTAGCCGGATTCTTCGTCGTAATATTCGTACAGGACCCTGATGGTCTTTCCCAAAAAGCTGTTGCAGTAGTCGTCCATGATGGGGGCCTGAAGCTCCATGATCAGATCGGCCCGGCGCTGGGCTTCACCTTCGTCCACATGGGGCATGGAGGCCGCCGGTGTGCCCTCCTCAGGGGAGAAGGGGAACACGCCCACCCGCTCGATACGGGCCTCCTTCAAAAATTCGCACAGCTCCTCAAATTCCGCCTCCCCCTCGCCGGGCAGACCGGAGATCAGACTGGTGCGCAGCACCAGACCGGGGATGCGCTCTCTCAGGGTCTTGAAAAGGCTTCGGATCTCCCCGCCGGTGCCCCGGCGGTTCATGGCCTTCAGGATGCCGTCGTTGATATGCTGGATGGGGATATCCAGATATTTGACGATCTTGTCATTGGCGGCGATCTCATCAATCAGCTCGTCGTCGAACTGGTCGGGGTACAGGTAGTGGAGACGGATCCACTCTATCCCCTCGATTTTGGCCAGCTCACGGCACAGGGCGGCAAGGCTCCGCTTACCGTACAGGTCGGTGCCGTAGCGGGTAATGTCCTGGGCGATGACGATCAGTTCCTTCACCCCGTGGGCGGCCAGATCGTTTGCCTCCTCCAATATATTCTCCATGCTCCGGGAGCGGTAACGGCCCCGGATATAGGGGATGGCACAGAAAGCGCAGAAATTGTTGCAGCCCTCCGCGATTCTGAGATAGGCCCAGGCGGGGCCGGTGGAGACCACTCTGGGGATCTCGTCCACCGGGGCGCTGTTGCTGCCGAACAGGCTCAGATTCCGGCCCTCCATCACGGTGTTGGCCGCCGCCACGATGTCCTTGAAATTGCCCACGCCCAGAACGGCGTCGATCTCCGGCAGTTCGCTTAAAATGCTGTCCTTATAGCGCTCGGCCAGACAGCCGGTGACGATCAGTCCGCCCAGCTTGCCCTGCTTTTTCAGCTCTGCCAGCTCCAATATGTTGTCGATGGCCTCGGTCTTGGCCGCGTCGATAAAGCCGCAGGTGTTCACGATGGCAAGGTCCGCGCCCTCGGCCTCCGGCACCAGGCTAAAGCCCGCTTCGCTCATCAGATACAGCATCTGTTCGCTGTTGACAAGGTTCTTGGCACAGCCAAGGGAGATCATTGCAAAGGTTTTTTCCATATTCATTCCTCGGTTTCCGCGTTAAAGCGCCGCAGTGCGGAGCGGATCTCCTCCCAGGAGTAGCCCCGGCGGCAAAGGGCCGCGCTGACTTTGCGTATCTGGTCCCGGTCCTCCGGGTCCGTGAGCCGGGCAGCGATGAAGCGGTCCAGCTTGTCCGTATTTTCAGGCATGGCCTGAATCGTATCGTCCCACAGCTCCCGGTCTACACCCCGGCGGGACAGCTCCGCCCGCACCCTGCCCGGGCCGTAGCCCTTGGCGGCGTAGTGGCGGGCCACCGCGGCGGCGTAGCTTTCGTCGTCCAGAAAGCCCTTTTCCCGGAGCCAGCGGGCACAGTCTGCCGCCGTCTCCTGGTCCTCACCCTTGCGGATAAGCTTGTCCACAAGCTCCTTTTCCGACATGGGCCGGCGGGAGAGCAGCTCCATGGCCCGGTTTCGGGCCAGAGCGGAAGCGGAGGCGGCGCGAAGCGCTTTCAGCTCATCCCCGTCCAGCTCCCGGCCGGAGTAAAGCCGCAGGTCGGTGATCACGTTCAGCGTGGTTTTGATCTCCTCCCCGCCGCAGAGCGTGACCGTCACCCGTCCGGGAGAGGTCTGCCGCAGGGCGGAGACGATAAATGTGTTTTCCATGAATTAAAGGGAGCGCTTCTCAGCCCTCGTCAAAGTCCGCCGCGGTCACGTCCACGGCCCGGCCGGAGACCTGGGCGGCCTTCTTGGCCTGGGGGCTCAAAAGCTCGGTGGAGCGGGCGCGGATCTGCTTTTCGATGTCGTCGCTGACCTGGGGATTGGCCAGAAGGTACTCCTTCACGGCCTCCTTGCCCTGGAGACGCTGGCCGTTGACGGTGAACCAGGCGCCGCCCTTGTCGATGATCTCCAGCTTGACGGCCAGGTCGATGATCTCGCTGACCTTGGAGATGCCCTCGCCGTACATGATGTCAAACTCCGCCTCCCGGAAGGGGGGAGCCACCTTGTTCTTCACGACCTTGGCCCGGGTGCGGTTGCCCACCATCTCGCCGCCCACCTTCAGGGTCTCTATGCGGCGCACGTCAATGCGGACGGAGGCATAGTACTTCAATGCCAGACCGCCGGGGGTGGTCTCCGGGTTGCCGTACATGACGCCGATCTTCTGGCGCAGCTGGTTGATGAAGATGACGGTGCAGTTATTCTTGGAGATGGCGCCGGCCAGACGGCGCATGGCCTGGGACATGAGACGGGCCAGCATACCCACCACCGTGTCGCCTACCTCGCCTTCCAGCTCGGCTCTGGGGATCAGGGCGGCCACGGAGTCCACCACCAGCACGTCGATGGCGCCGGAGCGGACCAGAGACTCGGCAATGTCCAGAGCCTGCTCGCCGGTGTCCGGCTGGGAGATCAGCAGACTGTCGATATCCACGCCCAGCGCCCGGGCATAGGCCGGCTCAAGAGCGTGCTCCACGTCGATGTACGCGGCCTCGCCGCCGTTTTTCTGGGCGGAGGCCACAATGTGCAGGGCCAGGGTGGTTTTACCGGAAGCCTCAGGCCCGTAAATCTCCACAATACGTCCTCTGGGGACGCCGCCGATGCCCAGGGCCAGGTCAAGGGACAGGGAACCGGTGGAGAGAGACTCCACATTCACGGGGATGTCGTCTCCCAGACGCATGATGGTGCCCTTGCCGTAGTCCTTCTCAATCTTGGCAATGGCGGTCTCCAGCGCCTTTTTCTTGTCGCTGTTTGCCGGGGCGACGGTCGCAGGAACCTTTTTCTTCTCTGCCATATTGTTTACTCCTTCACTGATAAGGTTGACATAAGTTTATTAACATAATTTGATTAACGTAACTTTGTTTACATAATTCCAATAACCACCCGTTCAACACCCAGGGTGTCCAGCCTGGTGCTGACGGAGCGGAAGCCGCCGGCAAGGAGCATCTCCTTCACCGGCTCGGCCTGGCCTTCGCCCACCTCGAACAGCAGCGCGCCGCCGCTGCGGAGCAGGGCCTTCCAGTATTTGATGATGGCCTTGTAGAATTTCAGGCCGTCCGGTCCGCCGTCCAGGGCCCAGATGGGCTCAAAATCCCGGACGGAGGGGTCCAGGGTCATGATCTCGTCGCTGGCGATATAGGGCGGGTTGGAGATAATCATGTCAAACTGGCCCATGCTCAGCGGGGGAGAGGCGGTGGCGTCCGCCTGGACGCAGATGGCCCGGGAGCTGAGCCGGTTGGTGGCGATATTTTTGCGGCAGATCTCCAGGGCGCTGGCGCTGATGTCCACAGCCACCAGCCGGGTGGCGGGCAGCTCATGGCCGATGGCGCAGGTGATGCAGCCGCTGCCGCAGCAGAGATCCAGTATCCGTGCGTCCATCTGGCGGCCGGTCAGCAGCTCCTTGGCGGTGTCCACCAGCAGCTCCGTGTCCATCCGGGGGATGAGCACGTCGGGGGTCACGGTCATGGGCAGGCCGTAAAACTCCCATGCGCCGGTGATATAGGCCACCGGCTCCCCGGAGAGACGGCGGCGGGTCAGCTCCTCCGCCTTCTGCTCCACCCCGGCGGTGGTGTACAGGGAGATATCCCGCAGCAGCTCCTGCACGCTTTTGCCCGCGGCAGTGGCCACCAGCAGCCGGGCTTCCAGATTGTAGCCCTCCACGCCGTGAGCGCGCAGGGCGTTTCGGGTGGAAAGATAGATGTCGTTATAAGTTCTCAAAGCTCCTTGTCCTCACTTACCAGGCGTCGCTGCCCTTTTCTTCCGGGATTACCAGCTCCATGGCGCGGATGGCGCACTCGATCATGGAGTCGTCAGGTTCGTTGGTGGTCATGTGCTGGAGCCACTTGCCCGGGGCGGACAAAATAGCGGACAGCCAGTTGTCGTGCCGGCCGCACCAGCGGTTGATCTCATAGCTGATGCCCACCACCACAGGCAGCAGCAGCAGATGGCAGCCCATGCGGGCGAAGGTGTTGTCCAGGCGGACAACGGCGTTGACCAGAATGCTCACCACGACCACCACCAGCAGGAAGCTGGTGCCGCAGCGGGGGTGGAAACGGGATTCCTCCCGCACGTTCTCCACCGTCAGGGGCTTGCCGTGCTCGTAGCAGAAGATGGTCTTGTGCTCCGCTCCGTGGTAGGAGAACAGGCGCTTGATGTCGCTCATACAGCAGCAGAGACGCATATATAAAAGGAGGATGACCACGCGCAGCAGACCCTCGGACAGGTTGCGCACCAGATAGCTCTGGGTCAGGGGCTTGATCAGCCCCACGATGAAGGCAGGCAGAAACACAAACAGCAGCACCGCCAGGGCGATGCCCATGGCCACCGCCACGCCGATAATGAGCTTCTGGGCCTTATCCTCCGGGAAATGCTTTTCGATCCACTGATCCAGCTTGTCCGGCTCGCCCTGCTCCTCCATGGGCACCAGCTCCGCCGAGTAGGTCAGAGCCTGCATACCCTTGACCATGGAGTCCAGGAAGGTGGCGCAGCCCCGGATAAAGGGCCAGCCCAGAATGGGGTATTTGTCTTTGATGAATTTCAGTTCCTCCGTCTTTTCCACAAGCCCGTCCTGGGTGCGGCAGACGATGGCCTGCTTTTTGGGGCCGCGCATCAATATGCCCTCGATCAGGGCCTGACCGCCTATGGAAGTGCGGAAACAACAGGATTTTGCTTTATCTGCCATGATTTTCTCCGTTCTGCTGAGGTAAAAGAATGGTGACCAGACAGCCGCCGCCGTCAGCGCTTTCAATATTCAGCTCTCCGCCGTGGCGGGTGACGATCTCATCACATACGGAAAGACCGATGCCGGTGCCCCGGTTTTTGGAGCTGCCCTTGTAGAATTTCTCCTTCACATGGGGAAGCTCGCCCTTGGGAATGCCGTGGCCGTAGTCGCGGATGGCGATGTGAACGCCCTGGGCGTCGCTGCTGATGGACACGTCCACCTTGCCGCCGTCGCCGCCGTGCTTGGCGGCGTTGTCCAGCAGGTTCAGAAATACCTGCTTCAGCCGCTCCGGGTCGCCGGGGATCAATGGGATCTCGGCGGGAGGGGCGGTATAGTTGAGCTCGATACCGGCCTGCTTCATCAGCTCCCCATAGGTAAAGAGGGCGTCCTCCAGCTCGGCGGCAATGTCGATAAGCTCAATGCGCAGGTTGAAGCGCCCGTCCTGAATCCGGGCAAACTCCAGCATCTCCGACACCATGCCCGTGAGCCTTTCCGCCTCCTTTGAAATAATGTGTATGCCCCGGAGGGAATCGCCCTGAACGGCAGAGTCAAAGGCGATGGTTTCTGCCCAGCCCTCGATGGCGGTCAGGGGCGTCCGCAGCTCGTGGGACACCTGGGAGATAAATTCCGTGCGGGATTTTTCCGCCATGGCCACCTTTTCGGACATGATGTTCATCTCGCCGGCCAGACGGCCGATCTCGTTTTCCGACTTGCTCTCGATCTTTACGCCGTAGCTGCCCTGGGCAATGCGCCGGGCCACATTGGTCAGCTCCTCAATAGGCTCCGCCACACAGCGGTGAAACCACAGGTTCAGCAGGATGATGTATACGCAGACCGCCGCCATCATCACCACGGCCCAGACTGTCCAGCCCCGGACGGCGAAAAACACGCCCAGAAGCAGCAGCACAAGAGCAAGCGCGCCTGAGAGAAGAAGCTGTGTCTTTAAATTTTTGAACATGAAATGCTACTTCCTAAAATTACAATATTAATATCCCCATTTATAACCGTAGCCCCAGACGGTGGTGATATACTCCGGCTCGGTGGGGTCGCTCTCGATCTTGATGCGAAGCCTGCGGATATTCACGTCCACGGTTTTCAGCTCGCCCTTGAAATCGTTGCCCCAGACGGCGGTGAGAATGTCCTCCCTGGACATGGCCTTGCCCGGGTTTTCCATAAAGAGCTTGACCAGCAGATATTCGATCTGGGTCAGCTTCAGCCGCTGGCCGTCCTTTTCCAGGGTGCGGTTGCGGGTGTTCAGCAGGAAGGGGCCGCTGACAATCTCACTGGCGGCTTTCTCCTCCTCGTCCACGCCCAGACGCCGGATCAGGGCGTCCACACGGGCCGTCAGCTCGGCGGGGGAGAAGGGCTTGGTCACATAGTCGTCCGCGCCGGTCATCAGTCCGGTGACTTTGTCGATCTCCTGGGTCTTGGCGGTGAGCATGATGATCCCCATCTTGGAGCCGGTGGCGCGGATGCGGCGGCAGACCTCAAAGCCGTCGATATCCGGCAGCATCACGTCCAGCAGAGCAAGGCAGATGTCGGGATTGACCTTCAGCTTTTCCAGCGCCATCATCCCGTTTTCCGCCTCGATGGGTTCATATCCGCTGCGCTTCAGGTTGATGACCACAAAGCTGCGGATGTTGGACTCGTCTTCCAGAACAAGAATTTTTTTCATCTATATGAATCCCCTTTCTTCAAAGAGTCATTTTTTTCCGCATAGCAAGGCTATGATACTAAATTATATCATAGCTTTTACAAAATTGGTAGCTAAAGTTGCAAAAAAGAATGAAATAAAAATGAAAAATGACAGAGCGCCTACAATCTACAAAAAATCCATGCCGCCCGGGGCAAAATAATTTTGAAAAACCGAAAAAGAAGGCTTGACAAAGCGCCATCAATGCGTTATGATGTGGATGGTTAGCGGGAGCTAACTTTTTGCAGAGCTATCGGTTAGCTTGGGCTAACCATAAAATCCGTAAAGAGGGTGTGGTAATGATGCCGCTTACATTTGCTGACGCCGGAGAAGAACTGGTGATCAAAAAGATCGGTGGAAAGCCGGAGGTCAAAAAGCATCTGGAAAACCTGGGCTTTGTTGTGGGCTCGGGCGTGTCTGTGATCAATACCATGGGGGGCAATGTCATCGTCAAGGTGAAGGAGGCCCGCGTGGCGATCAGTAAGGAAATGGCACAAAAGATCATGGTTTAAATTTACTCACTATTATATAAGGAGGAAAGAGGCATGAAAACGCTCCGTCAGGCAAAGATCGGCGAGACCGTGAAAGTGGTAAAGCTCCATGGGGAGGGCGCGGTAAAGCGCCGCATCATGGATATGGGCATCACCAAAGGCGTGGAGGTCTTTATCCGCAAGGCAGCTCCCCTGGGCGATCCTGTGGAGGTCAATGTCCGCGGCTATGAGCTGTCCCTGCGCAAGGCCGACGCCGACATGATCGAGGTCGAGTAAGAAGCAAATCAACCCCGGGGCCGCCGCCCCATATTTATTTCGTTTTGAGTTAGCATAAGCTAACGAAAGGAGAGGAACCCAAATGGAATTGAGAATTGCCCTTGCGGGCAACCCGAACTGCGGCAAAACCACCCTGTTCAATGCCCTGACCGGCTCCAACCAGTTTGTGGGCAACTGGCCCGGCGTCACTGTGGAGAAAAAGGAAGGCAAGCTGAAAAAGCACAGTGATGTGACCATCACCGACCTGCCCGGCATTTACTCCCTGTCCCCCTACACGCTGGAAGAGGTGGTGGCCCGCAATTACCTGATCGGCGAGCGCCCCGACGCCATTTTGAACATCATCGACGGCACCAACCTGGAGCGCAACCTTTATCTGACCACCCAGCTGACCGAGCTGGGCATTCCCGTTGTGGCCGCCATCAACATGATGGATATCGTGCGCAGGAACGGCGACAGGATCGACACCCAGGAGCTCTCCCGGGCGCTGGGCTGCAAGGTGGTGGAGATCTCCGCCCTGAAGGGCGACGGCATCATGGACGCCGCTGAGGCCGCCATCGACGCGGCCAAAAACGGGAAAACCGTCCCCATGCACACCTTCTCCGGCCCGGTGGAACACACCATCGCCCATATCGAGGAGGCGGCCGTACATGATCTGCCGGAGGAGCAGCAGCGCTGGTACGCCATCAAGATCTTTGAGCGGGACGACAAGGTCCTGGAGCAGCTGAACCTGAAGGAAGAGCTGCTCAAGCACATCGAGGCGGATATCGCCGCCGCCGAGGAGGAGCTGGACGACGACGCGGAGTCCATCATCACGGGCGAGCGCTATATTTACATCGGCGAGCTCATCAAGCGCTGCTACAAGAAAAAATCCACCGGAAAGCTCTCCAACTCCGACAAGATCGACAAGATCGTCACCAACCGCTGGCTGGGCCTGCCCATCTTCGCGGTGATCATGTTCCTGGTGTACTACATATCCATGGTGACCATCGGCACGGCGGCCACCGACTGGGCCAATGACGGCCTGTTTGGCGACGGCTGGCACCTGCTCGGCATCGGCTCCGCCGCTTATAGTGAAGCGGCCGAGGAATACGGCGATGCGGCGCTGATCGTAGACGCCTACGACGCCTATGTGGAAGAAAACGGCTCCGAACCCACCGGCGATTTTACCGTGGAGATCGAGGATGAGGAGACCCTGGCGATCAGCGAGGAGACAGCCTCCCTGGAGGATTATCAGGCGGCTCTGGCAACAGTAGAGCGCTACGGCGAGGAACCTGACCCGGCGGACTACGGCGTCTGGGTGCCCGGTATTCCTGTCCTGATCGGAAATCTTCTGGAGAAAGCCAACGGGGCCGAATGGCTCAACGGCCTGATCCTTGACGGCATCGTGGCCGGCGTAGGCGCGGTTCTGGGCTTTGTGCCTCAGATGCTGGTGCTGTTCCTGCTCCTGGCCTTCCTGGAGGCCTGCGGCTACATGGCCCGTATCGCCTTCGTTCTGGACCGGGTGTTCCGCAAGTTCGGTCTCAGCGGCAAGAGCTTTATCCCCATGCTCATCGGCACCGGCTGCGGCGTGCCCGGCGTTATGGCCTCCCGTACCATTGAAAATGAGCGCGACCGCCGCATGACCATTATGACCACCACCTTTATTCCCTGCGGCGCAAAGGTGCCCTTCATCGCCATGATCGCCGGCGCCATCTTCGGCGGCAGCGCCTGGGTGGCCACCTCCGCTTACTTCATCGGCATGGCAGCCATCATCCTCTCCGGTATCATGCTGAAAAAGACCCGGATGTTTTCCGGCGAGCCTGCTCCTTTTGTCATGGAGCTGCCCGCTTACCACCTGCCCACCGTGGGCAACGTCCTGCGCAGCATGTGGGAGCGGGGCTGGAGCTTTATCAAGAAGGCCGGCACCATCATCCTGCTCTCCACCATTCTGGTCTGGTTCACCACCTATTTCGGCTGGGTGGACGGCGCCTTCCGTATGCTCAGTGAGGAGGAGATCGACTGCTCCATCCTGGCCTCCATCGGCGGCGTGATCGCCTGGATCTTCAAGCCTCTGGGCTGGGGCAACTGGCAGGCCGCCGTGGCCTCCATCACCGGCCTTGTGGCCAAGGAGAACATCGTCGGCACCATGGGCATCCTCTATGCCAGCGGCGACGGTACCGTCTATCAGAATCTGGCCGCCGCGTTCACCGGCGTCACCGCTTATTCCTTCCTGGTGTTTAACCTGCTGTGCGCCCCCTGCTTTGCGGCAATCGGCGCCATCAAGCGGGAGATGAACAACGCCAAGTGGACCTGGTTTGCCATCGGCTATCAGTGCGGCTTTGCCTACGTCATTGCCCTGATGATCAACCAGTTCGGCAATGCTTTTACCGGCAAGCTGAACATTCCGGGCCTGATCGTGGCTCTGGTGCTGCTGGCGGGCATGATCTACATGCTCTTCAAGCCCTATAAGGAAGCCACCAAACGTTCATCCAGGACCGCTGTCAAGGTCTGATAGAACCATCATCTTTTCAACCAAAGGAGTGACTTGCCATGCTGCAATGGATCGGCGCAAATCTTGGGACCATTCTCATCTGCCTTGTCTTAATAGCCATAATTACCTTCATCGTACATTACCTCTTTCAGCAGAAAAAGCAGAGCAAGTCCTCCTGCGGCTGCAACTGTGCCCACTGCGCCATGCACGGTTCATGCCATAAGGGTAAATGAGGAAACGAAATCGTGATAAAAATCATTCTGGATGTTGAGGGTATGGCCTGCGGGATGTGCGAGGCCCATGTAAACGACGCGGTGCGGAGGGCCTTTCCGGTGAAAAAGGTCAGTTCCTCCCACACCAAGGGCAAAACGGAGATCATTTCTGAGGCGCCTCTGGACGAAGAAAAGCTGAAAGCCGCCGTCTCCGCCACGGGCTATACCGTCACCGCGGTGAAAACCGAGCCTTATGAGAAAAAGAGCTTTACCCTGTTCAAAAGAGTATAGAGCGGAAAAATGTCGGGACTGTCAAAACTTTGGTTTTGGCAGTCTCGACTATTTTACCGGGACGTGATATAATAACCTGACCACTGCGAAAGGAGGGAGCGGAATGGACGGCGCGGCGGAAAGCCGGGGGAAAAAGCAGATCTGCCTGGGCCTGATCGCCCATGTGGACGCGGGGAAGACCACCCTGTCCGAGGCCATGCTGTACCTCTCGGGCAAGATCAAAAAGCTGGGCCGGGTGGACCACCGGGACAGCTACCTGGACACCCACCAGCTGGAGCGGGAGCGGGGGATCACCATTTTCTCCAAACAGGCCGTTATGCCCCTGATGAACAGCAGGGTGTATCTGCTGGACACCCCGGGCCACGCGGATTTTTCCGCCGAGGCGGAGCGTACAGTGCAGATTCTGGACTACGCGGTGCTGGTCATCAGCGGGACCGACGGCGTGCAGGCCCACACGGAGACCCTGTGGCGGCTGCTGGAGCGCTACCATGTGCCCTGCTTTCTTTTTGTGACAAAAATGGACCTGCCCGGCGCGGACGAGGAGAGCCTGATGGAGGGGCTTCGCCGGGAGCTGAGTGAGGGCTGTGTGGACTTCACCAACCGGGGCGGGGACTTCTTTGAAAAGCTGGCCCTCTGCGACGAGGCGGCCATGGAGAAATATCTGGACGCAGGCCTCAGTGAGGAGGATATCCCGGCCCTGATCCGTAGACGTTCTCTGTTTCCCTGCTTTTTCGGCTCCGGGCTGAAAACGGAGGGCGTGGAGGAGCTTCTTAGCGCCATTGACCGCTTTTGCCTCCCCGTGGAGGACAGCGGCGAATTTTCCGCCCGGGTATTTAAAATTGCCCGGGATGCCCAGGGCAGCCGCATGACCTGGCTGAAAATTGGCAGCGGAGAATTGAAAGTCAGAACACCCCTGCGCTATACCGCCCAGAGCGGCGAGGAGCTGGAGGAAAAAATCAACCAGATCCGCCTGTATTCCGGCAGCAAATACGAGACCGCCGACGCTGTGCAGGCGGGGCAGGTCTGCGCCGTGCTGGGGCTCAGCGCCACCTGGCCGGGCCAGGGTCTGGGCGCGGCGGACAGGGCGGCGGAGCCGGTTTTGGAGCCGGTGCTCAGCTACCGGATGATTCTCCCCGCCGGCACCGACCCGGCGGCCCTGCTGCCCAAATTGATGCAGCTTCAGGAGGAGGACCCACAGCTGCACATCTCCTGGAATGAGCGGACGCGGGATATCTCCGTGCAGCTCATGGGCCGGGTGCAGACGGAGATTTTGAAAAGGCTCATTCAGGAGCGCTTCGACCTGGATGTGAGCTTTGACGCGGGGCGCATCATGTACCGGGAGACCATCGGGAACACCGTGGAGGGCGTGGGCCATTTTGAACCCCTGCGCCATTACGCCGAGGTGCATCTGCTGCTGGAGCCCCTGCCCCGGGGCAGCGGGATCGTGCTGGAGAGCAGCTGCAGCGAGGACCAGCTGGACCGGAACTGGCAGCGGCTGATCCTGACCCATCTGGCGGAAAAGAAGCACCTGGGGGTGCTCACCGGCTCCCCCCTGACCGATGTAAAGATCACTCTGGCCGCGGGAAAAGCCCACCTGAAGCACACCGAGGGGGGCGACTTCCGGCAGGCCACCTACCGGGCGGTGCGCCAGGGGCTGATGCAGGCCCAGAGCGTTCTGCTGGAGCCATATTACGCCTTTTTGCTGACGGTGCCGCCGGAGCAGATCGGCAGGGCCATCAACGATCTGCGGGCCATGGGCGGGGAGTTTTCCTCCCCGGAGGATTCAAACGGCATGAGCCGGATCGAGGGCAGCGCCCCGGTCTGCGGCCTTGGCGGCTATATGAACGAGCTTGCGGCCTATTCCCACGGCCGGGGCCGGCTTTTCCTCCGCCCGGACGGGTACAGGCCCTGCAAAAACAGCGACAGCGTCATCAAAGAATTGGCCTACGATGCCGAGAGCGACACGGAAAACCCGGCAGACTCGGTGTTCTGCGCCCACGGCGCGGGCTTCAACGTGAAGTGGGATAAGGTGCCCGACTACATGCACCTGGAAAGCTGCCTGAAAAAGGAGACTTCCCCGGAGCCTGCCGCCCCGGTTTTCCGCCGCAGTCTGGATATTGACGAGCGGGAGCTGGAGGCCATTATGGAGCGGGAGTTCGGCCCTATCCGCCGGCGGGAATACCGCGCGGCGGAGAGAAACGAGGCCCCGGCCCCGACTCCCGTGGAGAACAAAAAGGAATATATCATCGTAGACGGATACAATGTGATCTTTGCCTGGAACGCGCTCAAGGCCCTTGCAAAGGAGCATCTGGACCTGGCCCGGGGGCGGCTGATGGACATGCTCTCCAACTACTGCGGCTTTACCCGCGCGGAGCTGGTGCTGGTGTTCGACGGCTACCGCAGTCCGGGAAACCCCGGCGCCAAAACCCAGTACCACAATATCCATGTGGCCTATACCAGGGACGGGGAGACCGCCGACGCCTATATCGAGCGCCTGGCCAACGACATCGGCAAAAACTATTCTGTGCGGGTCATCACCAGCGACAACCTGATCCGCCTGTCCGCCCTGCGCTCCGGCGTGCTGCGCACCTCCTCAAAGGAGTTTGAGGGCGAGGTGGACTGGGTGCTGGGCCAGATCGAAGAGGTACTGCGCCGGAGCAATCCGGACCCGCACAAGACGAGGCTGAAGGATGGAAAACAATGAACTTCTGAAACGGGCGGAGGACCTCTGCGCCCGCTGTGAGCGGACGGCCAGCCTGACCTCCACCGGCTTTCTCACTCCGGCGGAGCGCTACGCCCTGGAAAACTGGGCAAAGCGCCGGGCCGACTGCAACCTTGTGTTCAGCGGCGGCAGGCCGGAGTGCGAGCGCACTGTGGCCTTCTTCCTGCCCTATTATATGGAGAAGGAGGACTTCTCCCCGGCGGAGTATATCCGGGCCATCGAGCTGAAAGCCTTTTTCGGCGTCCCGGGCCACCGGGACTATATGGGCGCCCTGCTGGGCATGGGCATAGGCCGGGAGTGGCTGGGGGATATCTGGGTCATGGAGGATAAGGCAACGATCTTTTGCCTGCCCAGCGTCCTGCGGCACCTGCTCAGTATTGAGAAGGTGGGGCGCTACGGCGTGAAGGCCCGGGAACTGGCCCTGGACGAGATACCCGCCCCGGAGCGGAAGGTGAAGCAAGTGAGCTTTTCCGTGATGAGTATGCGGCTGGACGCGGTGGCGGCGGGGATGTTCAATCTGTCCCGGACCGAGGCGGCAAAGCAGATCAGCGCCGGGAATCTGAGCCTGAATTACAGCGTCACGGACAAGACCGACACCCCGGTCCACGAGGGGGACGTCCTCTCCCTGAGGGGCGCGGGCAAGGGCACCGTCACCGGCACCGGCGGCACCTCCCGCAAGGGAAGGCTTTTTGTGTATGGGGAGATATTGAAATAAATTATCATGCTGTCTGTCCGGAAAGGGAGCCCTTTCACGGGCGACCGCAAGGGTCGCCCCTACAGTGCCACCGGAAGTCGGGCAGAAGCCGTAGGGGCGGGGCTTGCCCCCGCCCGCCGTCCCCCGCTCAGACAGCCGTTCTGGCTGACCACCAAAGGCGTAAGTTCGGCTTTGCGGAATTAAAGATTTCGAGCCTCACTTAAGCTCCCCTTACAGGGGAGCCTATATGGAAAGGAGATTTGAAAATGAAAGCATACGAAAGATTTTTAACCTATGTCAAGGTACACACCGCCAGCGCGGAGGACACGGAGCAGACGCCCACCACCGCCTGCCAGCTGGATCTGACCCATCTGCTGGCAAAGGAGATGAGCGAGCTGGGCATGGAGGGCGTTTACGAGGACGAGCACGCCTATGTCTACGGCTTCATCCCCGCCACCCCCGGCTTTGAGGACAAGCCCTGCGTGGGCTTTATCGCCCATCTGGACACCATCCCCGATTTCAGCGGCGAGAACGTGCAGCCCCGGCTCATCGAAAACTATGACGGCGGCGACGTGGTGCTGGGCGATAGCGGCCGGGTTCTGTCCGCGGAGAAATTCCCCCATCTGGCCACCCTCAAAGGCCAGACCCTGATCGTCACCGACGGTACCACTGTTCTGGGCGCGGACGACAAGTCGGGCATCGCCGCCGCCATGACCGCCTGTGAACGCATTCTTAAAGAGAACATCCCCCACGGCAAGGTTGCCGTCTGTTTCACCCCCGACGAGGAGGTGGGCCACGGCGCGGCCCTGCTGGACCTCCAGCGTCTGGGGGCGGATTTTGCCTACACCATAGACGGCGGGGAACTGAACGTCATCAACTACGAGACCTTCAACGCCGCCGCCGCAAAATGGGATATTGAAGGCTTCAACATCCACCCCGGCGACGCCAAGGGCAAGATGATCAACGCCTGTCTGGTGGCCATGGAGATCAACGCCATGCTCCCCTCCGGCGAGATCCCCGGAAAGACCGAGGACCACGAGGGCTTCTTCCACCTGACGGACATGAGCGGCAGCGTGGAAAAGGCCAGTCTGAGCTACATCATCCGGGATCACGACGCGGGCTGTTTTGAGGCAAGAAAAAAGACCATGGGCCTCATTGAAAAGCTCATCAACGAAAAGTACGGCGAAGGAACGGCCAGGCTCAGTATCCGTGAGCAGTACCGCAACATGGCCGAACCCCTGAGCCATCGCATGGAAGTGGTGGATATCGTCAAGCGGGCCATTCTCCGGGAGGGGATGGAGCCTGCCACCGCGCCCATCCGGGGCGGCACTGACGGGGCCCAGCTCTCCTTCCGGGGGCTGCTCTGCCCCAACATCGGCACCGGCGGCTACTGCTTCCATGGCCCCTATGAGCACATCACCGCCGAGCATCTGGAGACGGCGGCCAACATCGTTCTGAACATCATCGGCGAGATCATAAAGTAAGGGGGCTTTCCCGTGGAAGACAAGCTTGGCGCGAGAAAATGGCTGTCTCTTGTCCTGGTGGGCCTGTTCGGCCAGTTTGCCTGGACCATAGAGAACATGTATTTCAACGTCTTTCTCTATAACACCATCACCACCGACCCGGGCTACATCGCCTCCATGGTGGGCTGGTCGGCGGCAGCGGCCACCGTCACCACATTGCTGATGGGCGCACTGTCCGACCGTCTGGGTAAGCGCAAGGCCCTGATCTCCCTGGGCTATATCCTCTGGGGCCTTTCCACCGCGGCCTTCGGCTTCATCACCCCGGAAAACGCCGCCCGGCTTTTCCCCGGGGCCAACGCCGCCGCGGCGGCTGCCACCATGGTGGTCATTCTGGACTGCGTGATGACCTTCTTCGGCAGCACCGCCAACGACGGAGCCTTCAACGCCTATGTCACCGACGTCACCAACGAGAAAAACCGGGGCCGGGTGGAGAGCGTGCTGGCTATCCTGCCCCTGATCTCCATGCTGGTCATCTTCGGCCTGTTCGACGGCCTGACCCAGCAGGGGAGATGGAAGGAATTTTTCGGCATTTTCGGCGCGGCGGTGTCCCTTGTGGGCCTTGTTTCCGTCTTTCTGGTGAAGGATGAGCCGGGGCTTCAGCCCCGCCGGGACAGCTATTTCAAAAACCTGCTCTACGGCCTGCGGCCCTCCGTGGTCAGAGCAAACCCCGATCTGTACCTGTCCTTCGCCGCCTTCTGCCTGTTCTCCGTGGCGGTGCAGGTGTTCTTCCCCTATCTGATCATCTACATCCAAAACTATCTGGGCATCAGCGACTATGCCATTATTTTGGGCGTGGTGCTCATTGCCGCCTCCGTGGTCAGCGTGGTGTCCGGCCGCTTTATCGACAAAATGGGCAAGCTCCGCTTTACCCTGCCGGCGGCCCTTATCATGCTGGCGGGGCTTGTGGGCATGTATTTTGTGCGCAGCGGCCCCGGCGTGATGATCGCGGGCACGGTGATGATGAGCGGCTACATGATGATGACCGCCGCCCTCAGCGCCAATATCCGTGACTGGACCCCGGAGGGCAAGATCGGCCATTTTCAGGGCATCCGCATGATCTTCGCCGTGCTTCTGCCCATGATCATCGGCCCCGCCATCGGCGCCGCCGTCATCCGCGGCAGCGACAGCACCTATATTGAGCTGGGCCAGGTCAAATCCGTGCCCACGCCCAGCATCTATCTGGCGGCGGCGATGGTGCTGCTGCTGACGGCGCTGCCTGTCATTCTTCTGCGCCGCAGGGAGGAGAAACAAAAATGAGAGCGGAAATGCCCATCGTCAAAAGACCGGAGGAGCTGGACAAGGCCCCTGTGCTCCGTATTGAAAACTATCTTTGGCTGGAGGGCTATACCCCGGAGGTCACGGCCCGGGGCGTGTATGTGGAAAATAAAGGTTTCCTGATTGCAATGAAATGTCTTGAAAAGTTTCCCAAAGCGGTGTATACTGACCGGGATTCGCCTGTGTGCCGGGACAGCTGTATGGAGTTTTTTGTGAACTTCTCGCCGGAGACGGATGGGCGCTACATCAATTTTGAGGCCAACGCCAGGGGCGCGCTCCACTGCAAGATCGGCCCGGGCCGGGGAAACCGTGTTCCCCTGGCCTCTTTGGACATCCCCCAGCCGGAGCTGACCGCGTGGGTGGAGGAGGACAGCTGGAGCATCCGGCTTTTCGTGCCTCTGGGCTGCATCGCGGCGCTCTACGGGCGGACGGAATTTCACCGCGGCGACCGGTTCCGCGCCAACTTCTACAAGTGCGGCGACGAGACGGAGACGCCCCATTACGGCGCGTGGAATTTTATCGACCTTCCCAGCCCCGATTTCCACAGGCCGGAATTTTTCGGAGAGATAGAATTGACATGAAAGAAGCGATCTACCATTTCCCCGTTGAGGGAAAGCCCCGGCACTGCGAGCAGATCAAGAGCGGGCACATCAACGAGACCTACCTGATCACCACCGACACAGGGGCGCGGTATATCCTCCAGTGGATCAACCGCTATGTTTTCCCCAACGTGGAAGCCATCATGAGCAACATGTCCGCCATCAGCCATTTCCACGACACCGTTGACCGCTACTGCCAGTTCCGTCAGGCCATCGCCGCCGACGCCTGCGGCCGTCTGAATGAGGTGCGGCCCGAGGTGGAATTTCTGATGGAGCGGGAGGAAAAGGGCTGCCGGCTCCACCACATGCGGGAGAGCGGGGAGCTTCCCACAAGGGTGACCCATAACGACACCAAGATCAATAACGTCCTTCTGGACGCGGACAGCCGCAAGGCCCTTTGCGTTATTGATCTTGACACCGTTATGCCCGGCCTGTCGGTGTTCGATTTCGGCGACGCCATCCGCTTCGGCGCTTCCACTGCGGCGGAGGATGAGACGGACTTGAGCAAGGTTTCCCTGGACCTGGAGCTGTTCCGGGCCTTTACCCGTGGCTTTGCGGAGGCCTGCCCGGCCCTGACGGCGGAGGAGATCGACGCTTTGCAGCTGGGAGCCTATACCATGACCCTGGAATGCGGCATGCGCTTTCTCACGGACTACTTGAACGGGGACAAGTATTTCTCCATCGACCGGGAAAAGCACAATCTGGACCGGGCCCGCACCCAGCTCAGGCTGGTCCGGGATATGGAGCACAAGTGGGACGATATGGCCCGCATTGTGGCGGAAGAAGCAAAAAAGTAAAGAAAAAGAAATCGCCCGCGGCAAATTTTTTGCCGCGGGCGAATGTTTTCGAGTGTTTACTTTCCGAGCCAGATCTTGTCTCTGCTGATGTCCTTCAGGGTAGCCGCGCCGCACATGGTCATGGTGGACTTCAGCTCGCCCACGATCTTGTCCATGTACACCTTGAAGCCCTCTTCTCCGCCGCCGTAGATCATGTTCAGGATGGGGCGGCCGATGAGCACCGCGTCCGCGCCCAGGGCCAGGGCCCGGAACACGTCCACGCCGGAGCGGATGCCGCCGTCCACCAGAATGACGGTCTTGCCCTTGACGGCCTCCACGATGGAGGGAAGGACTTCCGCGGTGGAGGGGGTGCTGCCCTGAACACGGCCGCCGTGGTTGGAGACCACAATGGCGTCCGCGCCGGCCTCAACGGCCTTCAGGGCGCCTGCCGGGGTCATAATGCCTTTGACGATGAAGG
Source organism: Clostridiales bacterium (assembly GCA_022782265.1). Classification (GTDB taxonomy): domain Bacteria; phylum Bacillota; class Clostridia; order Oscillospirales; family Oscillospiraceae; genus Limivicinus. Next base: position 44,214 of record JALFOM010000117.1, read on the forward strand.
GCATTTTGGCGTAGTTGATGATCTCCCGCATCTCCTCCACGGACTTGCTGCCTGCGTTGGGGTTCATGGCCTTCAGGAAGGGCAGGCCCGCGCCGTCCACGTCCATGGCCGCGGCGAAAATGTTGTTCTCGTTCAGGATATCCAGCTTCTCAAACACAAACTCCTTGTTCCAGGGCTTGATGGTGGGGCAGCCGATACCATTGTATTTTACCATGTCCACCACGGAGCTTTTCATAATGTCCGGGTCTACACCGTCGCCGGTGAGGGCCATGACGCCGTACTCATAGGCGGCCTTGATGAGGATGGCGTTGTACTGCTGATCCTTGTACTTGGGGCCGTAGTGCATGTCCAGAGCGCCCAGAGGAGCGGCGAAGATGGGCGCGGTGAACTTCCTGCCGAACAGCTCAAAGGAAACGTCGGGCTCGGCGTTGGGGCAGAGGGTGTCCATATTGACGCAGATCTCCTGCCACTTGTCAAAGTTCCTTGCCGCCACATTGCCGGGGTACTTGCAGCCGGGGCCGGGCATGGCGTTTCCGCAGGCGCGGCCGTTGCAGACGGGACAGGCTTTGCAGTAGGGGCCGATGCACTCTCTGGCCGCGGCCAGTATCTCATTGTAGTTCATGGTAGTTTCTCCTTTATGTATTATAGGATAATTATCTTCCAAAAGCCGGCGCTTGTCAAGCCAAATCAGAGCCCGGTCAGGTCAAAGTCCGGGATCATCTCGTCGGTGGCGGCCTCCACCTCCTGCCAGTAGCCGTATTCCAGACCCACCTTCTGCATGTAGGCGCAGAGGCGCTCGTTTGTCTCCGGGTCGACCCGCTGCGTAAGCTCCGGGAAGCGTTCCAGCCCGGGCATGGGGGTGTACTGGCACATCAGGGAAAAGAGCACGCTGCCTTTGGGAAATTCCTCCGCCGCGAAATCAATGGCGTCCATGGCGTTTAAGTCCTGCCCGGGCAGGATCAGATGGCGGATCAGTACGCCGGAGCGCAAAAGCCCCTCCCCGTCCATCCGGAAAGGCCCGGTCTGTCGGAACATCTCCCTGATGGCGGCGCGGGCCACCTCCGGGTAGTCCTCCGCAGCGGAGTAGCGTTTGGCCAGATCACGCTTGGCATATTTGAAGTCCGGCATGTAGATCTGCACCAGACCCTCCAGCATTTTCAGACTCTCCACACTCTCATAGCCGGAGCTGTTCCACACCACCGGGACGCCCAGCTTAAGCCCCGAAAGGGCCTCCGCAATGGGCCGGATGAAGTGGCTGGGGGTCACCAGGTTAATGTTGTGTACGCCCTGATCCCGCAGGCGGAGCAGGATGTCCCGCAGCTGCGGCACGGTGACGGCTTTGCCGCCCTGGCCCCGGCTGATCTCCCGGTTCTGGCAGAACACGCATTTCAGGCTGCAGCCGGTGAAAAACACCGTGCCCGAGCCCCGGCTGCCGCTGATGCAGGGCTCCTCGCCGTAGTGGGGCGCGGCCCTGGCCACCACCGGCAGGGCAGGGCTGAAGCACACCCCGCCCCGCTTTTTTTCGCCCCTTTCCGCGCCGCAGCGCCGGGGACAATCTGTGCAAATATATTCCATGGCTCATTCCTCGAACTGATAAAATATTGACATATGCAAAATGACAAGAAAAGCCGTTCCTGTAAGTGCAATTATAGCCCTTATTTGTTAAATATGCAAGAAAACGCAAAAATCGAAAAAAAGTACATGATTTTTCTGATTTTTGTGCTAAAATGTTTTCGAACCTGAGAAAGTAATTACAAAACGCAGCCTTTGAACAAAGGCCGGGAGAGGTTGGAAATGCTGGATATTGTTCTTGTGGAGCCTGAGATACCTCACAACACCGGAGCCATTGCCCGCACCTGCGCGGTGACGGGAGCAAGGCTGCATCTGATAAAGCCCCTGGGTTTTGACATCTCCGATAAAGCTGTCAAACGCTGCGGGCTTGATTACTGGTATCTGGTGGATATCACCGTTTATGAAAACCTGGATGAGTACTTTGCAAAAAATGGTGATAATAACTTATATCTCGCCACCACCAAGGCGCCCCGGGCCTATCACCAGGCGGACATGAGCGGCGATGTGACGCTGATGTTCGGCAAGGAGACGGCAGGTCTGCCCCAGTGGCTGCGGGAGAAATACAGGGACCGGTGCATCCGCATCCCCATGATCAGTGAGGCCCGGAGCTTGAATCTTTCAAACTCCGTTGCTGTGTTGGCATATGAGGCACTGCGCCAGCAGGGCTTTCCGGGACTTCTGGAAACCGGAAGTATGTCAATGGAATAGATAACAAATTTAGTAGGAGGATAAACCATGAACTACAACAAGAAGACCGTTTACGATGTGGACGTAAAGGGCAAGAAGGTTCTGCTCCGCTGCGACTTTAACGTTCCCCAGAACAAAGAGACCGGCGAGATCACCAGCGACAAGCGCATTGTCGCCGCCATCCCCACCATCAAATATCTGCTGGATAACGGTGCTGCCGTTATCGCCTGCTCCCACCTGGGCAAGCCCAAGGGCGAGTGGAAGACCAAGCTGACGCTGGCCCCCGTGGCAGAGAGACTGGCCCAGCTGCTGGGTCAGGAAGTCATCTTCGCCAAGGACATCATCGGCGAGGACGCTCAGGCCAAGGCCGCCGCGCTGCAGCCCGGCCAGATCCTGCTGCTGGAGAACCTGCGCTTCGACATCCGCGAGGAGAAGAACGGCGCTGACTTTGCCAAGGCCCTGGCCGACATGGCAGAGATTTTCGTGTCCGACGCTTTCGGCACCGTGCACAGAGCCCACGCCTCCACCGCCGGCGTGGCCGCCTACCTGCCCGCTTACTCCGGACTGCTGGTGGACAAGGAGCTGTCCATCATGGGCAAGGCCCTTGACGACCCCAAGCGCCCCTTCGTGGCCGTTCTGGGCGGCGCAAAGGTCTCCGACAAGATCAACGTCATCAATAACCTGCTGGAGAAGGCCGACACCATCATCATCGGCGGCGGCATGGCCTACACCTTCAAGAAGGCCCAGGGCTTTGAGATCGGCACCTCCCTGCTGGAGAGTGACCGCATCGACTACGCAAACGACATGATCGCCAAGGCTGCGGCCAAGGGCGTGAAGTTCCTCCTGCCGGTTGACAACTACTGCGCAGCAGAGTTTTCCGCCGACGCGGAGCCCGTTCTGGTTGAGGGCAACATCCCCGAGAACCTGATGGGCATGGACATCGGCCCCAAGACCGTGGAGCTCTTTACTGAGGCGGTCAAGGGCGCCGGCACCATCGTCTGGAACGGACCTATGGGCGTTTTCGAGTTTGACAAGTTTGCCGGCGGCACCAAGGCCATGGCCAAGGCTCTGGCCGAGTCCGGCGCTGTGACCATCGTGGGCGGCGGCGACTCCGCGGCAGCTGTCGAGAAGCTGGGCTTTGCCGACAAGATCACCCACATTTCCACCGGCGGCGGCGCATCCCTGGAGTTCCTTGAGGGCAAGGAGCTGCCCGGCGTGGCCTGCCTGCAGGATAAGTAATGATAGAGAAAGCGGCCCCGCCGCAAGGCGGGGCGGAAGCAAAAAGGAGATAAACTGCAATGAACAGAAAATACCGCAAGACCGTTATCGCCGGCAACTGGAAAATGAACATGCTGGCCTCCGAGGTAAAGCCCTTTATCGAGCAGCTGAAGGAAAACATGCCCAAGACCCGCGCCTGCGATGTGGTTTTGTGCACCCCCGCCGTGATGATCCCCACCATGATCAAGGCCGGCAAGGAATGCAAGGTCGCCGCCGGCGGCCAGGACGTGTCCAAGTATGAAAAGGGCGCGTACACCGGCGAGGTCTCTGCCAGCCAGCTGGCCGACATCGGCGCAAAGTACTGCATCGTCGGCCACTCCGAGCGCCGCCAGTACCACGGCGAGGACGATATGCTGGTCAATGCCAAGGCCAAGGCTCTGCTGGCCAAGGGCATCAGCCCCATCATCTGCGTGGGCGAGAGCCTGGAGCAGCGTGAGATGGACCTGACCATGGAGTATGTGGACTATCAGGTCAAGGCCGCCCTCAACGGCATCGACGCCACCCAGCTGCGCCGCTGCATCATCGCCTATGAGCCCATCTGGGCCATTGGCACCGGCAAGACCGCCACTGCCGAGCAGGCCCAGGAGGTCTGCGAGGGCATCCGTGCCGTTATCCGCAAGATCTACGGCGCCCGTCCCGCCCGTGCCGTCAGCATCCTCTACGGCGGCAGCATGAACGCCAAGAACGCCTATGAGCTTCTTGCCCAGCCCGACATCGACGGCGGCCTGATCGGCGGCGCTTCCCTGAAGCCCGTTGACTTTGCCACCATCATCGCGGCAACCAATCAGGAGTAATCCAAAAAGAACGGAGATCATTATTCAATGAGCAAAAAAGCTGTTCTTATCATTCTGGACGGCTACGGTCTGGCGGCTCCCACGGCCGGCAACGCCATAGCCCAGGCCAAAAAGCCCAATCTTGACCGGCTCTTTTCCCAGAACCCTTGCACCACCCTGTCCGCCTCCGGGCTGGACGTGGGTCTGCCCGAGGGGCAGATGGGCAACTCCGAGGTGGGCCACACCAATATCGGCGCAGGCCGTGTGGTGTTCCAGATCCTGCCCAAGATGAGCCAGGAGATCGCAAACGGCAAATTCTTTGAAAACCCCGTCTATATCAAGGCCATGGAGGATGCCAAAGCAGGCGGCAAGGCCCTGCACATCATGGGTCTGCTGTCCACCGGCGGCGTCCACAGCCACCTGAGCCATATCTTTGCCATTCTGGACATGGCAAAGCAGCGCGGCGTGGAAAAGGTGTATGTCCACTGCTTCCTGGACGGCCGCGACGTGGCCCCCAAGAGCGGCGCGGGCTTTGTCCGCCAGCTGCAGGACAAGTGCGATGAGCTGGGCAACGCCCGGATCGCCACCGTTCAGGGCCGTTTCTACGGCATGGACCGTGACAAGCGCTGGGACCGCGTGGAGGCGGGCTACAACGCCATCGTCTGCGGCGAGGGACATCTTGACCCGGACGCCGTACACGCTGTTGAAGCAAGCTACGCTGAAGATGTGACCGACGAGTTTGTAAAGCCCACGGTCATCTGCCCCGAGGGCGTGATCAACCAGGGCGACAGCGTGATCTTTATGAACTTCCGCCCCGACCGGGCCAGAGAGATGACCTGGGCGCTGAACCTGCCCGATTTTGATGGCTTTGCCCGGAAAAAGACCGTGTATCCGCTGTCCTACGTCTGCACCGCCCAGTACGACGAGTCCCTGCCTCTGCCCATCGCCTACCCGCCTGAGGAGATCGACAACACTCTGGGCGACTACATCAGCGCAAAGGGCCTGAAGCAATTCCGCGTGGCGGAGACCGAGAAGTACGCCCACGTCACCTTCTTCTTCAACGGCGGCGTGGAAAAGCAGACCGAGGGCGAGGAGCGCTGCCTGGTGCCCTCTCCCAAGGAGTATCCCACCTACGACCTGATCCCCCAGATGAGCGCGGAGAAGGTGGCGGACAAGTGCGTGGAGGCCATCGCCTCCGACGAGTACGCTCTGGTGGTCTGCAACTTTGCCAACTGCGACATGGTGGGCCACACCGGCGTCATGGACGCGGCGGTCACCGCCGTGGAGACCGTGGACGCCTGCATGGGCCGCATCATGGACGAGGTGGCAAAGCACCCTGACACCGTGCTGCTGGTCACCGCCGACCACGGCAACGCCGACTGTATGTTCGACGACAGCGGCAAGGTCAACACCGCCCACACCACCAATCCTGTGCCCTTCACCGTGTGTGAAGAGGGCATCACCCTGGCCGAGGGCGGCAGACTTGCGGATATCGCGCCCACCATCCTTGCGGTCATGGGTCTGGAGCAGCCCAAGGAGATGACCGGCCGGTCTCTCATTCAATAACAAGCGGCCCAAAGCCTCCCCTGAAAGGGGAGGTGGCCCGGAGGGCCGGAAGGGGTTAAACGCCGCAGTGAAAACCGGCATAGGCTCTACGGTATCGCGGTGGTAACTTCTCCAGCCCCTTCAGTCTGCCCTTCGGGCAGCCAGCTCCCCCGGAGGGGGAGCCAATAAAGCAGTTATTTCAAAATAAAAATAGAAGGGAAATTGCTATGATTTACACCACAGAAGTTCAGCATATGTGCCCTGTCGCCAAGGGCGCATACCATGGCCCCGCACCCATCCCCGAAGAGGGCAAATGGGTCCAGGCCAAGGAGATCTCCGACATTTCCGGTTTCACCCACGGCATCGGCTGGTGCGCACCCCAGCAGGGCGCATGCAAGCTGACCCTGAATATCAAAAACGGCGTCATTGAGGAAGCGCTGGTGGAGACCATCGGCTGCTCCGGCATGACCCACTCCGCCGCAATGGCTTCCGAGATCCTCATCGGCAAGACCATTCTTGAGGCCCTCAACACCGACCTGGTCTGCGACGCCATCAACACCGCCATGCGCGAGCTGTTCCTCCAGATCGTTTACGGACGCTCCCAGTCCGCTTTCTCCGAGGACGGCCTGGCTGTGGGCGCCTCTCTGGAGGACCTGGGCAAGGGCCTGCGCTCTCAGGTGGGCACCATGTTCGCCACCAGGGAAAAAGGCCCCCGCTACCTGGAACTGACCGAAGGCTATGTCACCCGCATCGCCCTCAACGCCGACAGCGAGATCGTCGGCTATGAGTTTGTCAGCCTGGGCAAGATGATGGACTTCATCAAGAAGGGCGACGACGCCAACGAGGCGATGAAGAAGGCCACCGGCCACTACGGCCAGTGGGACACCGCCGCAAAGTACATAGACCCCCGTCAGGAATAAGAAAAGGAGGACGAGAAAATGGCTCTGTTTGAAAACTACGACAGAAGAATCGCAAAGATCAACGCCGTCCTCTCCCAGTACGGCATCGGCTCCGTGGAGGAGTGCAGAGAGATCTGCAAGGAAAAGGGCTTCGACCCCTATGAGATCGCCAAGAGCATCCAGCCCATCTGCTTTGAGAACGTCTGCTGGGCCTACTGCGTGGGCGCCGCCATCGCCATCAAGTCCGGCGCAAAGAATGCTGCCGAGGCCGCAAAGCTCATCGGCGTGGGCCTGCAGAGCTTCTGCCTGGACGGCTCCGTGGCAGAGGACCGCAAGGTCGGTCTGGGCCACGGCAACCTGGGCGCAATGCTTCTCAGCGACGAGACCAAGTGCTTCGCCTTCCTGGCCGGCCACGAGTCCTTCGCCGCGGCAGAGGGCGCTATCGGCATCGTGAAGAACGCCAACAAGGCCCGCAAGGAGCCCCTGCGCGTTATCCTCAACGGTCTGGGCAAGGACGCCGCTCAGATCATCTCCCGTATCAACGGCTTCACCTATGTGCAGACCCAGTTTGACTACTTCACCGGCGAGCTGAAGGTCGTCCGTGAGATCCGCTACTCTGAGACCGAGCGTGCCGACGTCCGCTGCTACGGCTGCGACGATGTGCGCGAGGGCGTTGCCATCATGCACGCTGAGGGCGTTGACGTGTCCATCACCGGCAACTCCACCAACCCCACCCGCTTCCAGCACCCCGTGGCAGGCACCTACAAGAAGGAGTGCATCGAGCAGGGCAAGAAGTACTTCTCCGTTGCCTCCGGCGGCGGCACCGGCCGCACCCTGCACCCGGACAACATGGCAGCCGGCCCTGCTTCCTACGGCATGACCGATACCATGGGCCGTATGCACTCTGACGCGCAGTTTGCCGGTTCCTCCTCCGTCCCCGCTCACGTGGAGATGATGGGCTTCCTGGGCATGGGCAACAACCCCATGGTCGGCGCTACCGTCGCTGTGGCAGTCGCAGTGAACGAGGCACTGAACAAGTAATTTTTCCTTAAATCGCCTAACGCCGCCACTTTCGTGGCGGCGTCAGACTGTAGACAAACCCGCTTTTGGCTTGGTCCAAAAGCGGGTTTGTCTACAGTCTGAAACATATGGAAGCCTATAAAGTATACGAAATCAAACAGAGCGTTTTTCAGGTAAACGACAATGAGGCGGATTTGCTTCGTCAGGAGCTCAGACAGCAGCATACTTTTCTGCTGAACCTGATGTCTTCTCCGGGAAGCGGCAAGACCACCACACTGACCCGGACGATTGAGAAGCTCAGAGAGGAAATGCGCATCGGCATTATGGAGGCGGACATAGACTCCGACGTTGATGCCAACAAGATCGCCCGGACGGGGACAAGAGTCATTCAGCTTCATACCGGCGGCATGTGCCACCTGGATGCGGGCATGACCAGACAGGGTCTGCGGGAATTCGGCACAGAGGGGCTTGACCTTGTAGTGCTTGAAAATGTGGGTAATCTGGTATGTCCGGCGGAGTTTGACACCGGCGCCGCCAAAAACGCCATGATCCTTTCTGTCCCGGAAGGACATGACAAGCCCCTGAAAAAATATCCGCTGATCTTTCAGGTGTGTGACGCGCTGATCATCAACAAGATCGATGTTCTGCCCTATTTTGATTTTGATCTGGAAAAGGTCACGGAATTTGCGCATATGCGCAACCCGAACCTGGAGATATTCCCGATCAGCGCAAAAACAGGCGAAGGTGTTGACGCGTGGTGCGACTGGCTTCGCCGGCAGGTCAGAAATTGAAACAATTTTTAAAGTCAGCATCTGATGCCGCAGACTGCACTCCACTCTGGGCGTGCTTCCCCTTGTGTCCGTTGCCGGCTCCTTTCTCTATCTGTTTTGCAGGCTGCGCTCAGACCGGAAGGGGAACTGAACAGGGCCATAATCCGGCCTGACCGCGGGAAAAAAGGAAATAATATTGAGATAAAGATTATCTTATCCTGAATAGCTTTATGTAAAAACTTTGTAAAGCAAAATTGTAGGAAAAGTAAAATTTTTCGATTTGTTTTGTGAGAAACGGAAAAAATGGAATTCATAAACGTGCAAAATGCACAATTCTTCGCATATTCGGCCTTTGGAGACTGGTTGACAATCTGACAAGCGGGCGATAAAATTTACTAAAGGGCTTGTCCCAAAACAAAAATCTGAAAAACGGAGGATGAAAATGAAAAAATATCTTGCATTGCTGCTTGCTCTGGCAATGGTATTCGCCCTGTGCGCCTGCGGAGGAAGCGCTGCTCCCGCTGAGACTCCCGCACCCGAATCCGCTGCCCCTGCAGAGGAAACGCCCGCCGAGCCCACCGAAAAGGCCCCCGAGGACTATACCGGCAACCTGGTTGTCTACTCTCCCCATGACGCAGACCCCCTGAACGCCGGCGTTGAGATGTTCCGTCAGGCCTACCCCAACATCAACGTTGAGGTCATCGCAGCCGGCACCGGCGAGCTGTGCCAGCGCGTTGTGGCTGAGTCCGCCAATCCCCAGGGCGACGTGCTGTGGGGCGGCGGCGCCGACACTCTGGCCGCCTACACCGACTATTTTGCCCCCTACGTCTGCGCCAATGACGACGTGATCGACGAGGCCTACAAGGACGCAAACGACCTGTGGATCGGCGAGTCCCCCCTGCCCATGGTGTTCATCTACAACAAGACCCTCATCGACGAGGCTGATGTTCCCACCACCTGGGAAGGCCTGTGCGACGAGTCCCTGAAGGGCAAGATCGCCTACGCCTCTCCCGCCAAGTCCGGCTCCGCTTACACCCAGCTGTGCACCATGCTCTTCAGCCAGCCCACGCTGGACGAAGGCTGGGCCCTGGTGGAGAAATTCATCGCCAACCTGGACGGAAAGATCCAGGACTCCTCCGGCAACTGCCACAAGCTGGTGGCCTCCGGCGAGTATACTCTGGGCGTGACTATTGAGAAGTCCGCTGTCCTGTACAACGATAACCCGGATATTGGCTATGTGTACCCGGAGAAGAACTCTGCTGTTCCCGACGGCGTGGCTCTCATTAAGAACTGCCCCAACGAAGAGAATGCCAAGCTGTTCATCGACTTTGTCACCGGCCTTGAGTGCCAGACCGCGCAGAACGCCGACTGGGCCCGCCGCCCTGTCCGCAGTGACCTGACTCCCGTTGGCCTGTGCGAGCTCAGCGAGCTTGACCTGGGCGATTACGACTTCGCCTATGCCGCCACCGAGAAGGAATCCATCGTAGAAAAGTGGAACGACCTGACCGTGGGCTGATTGTTAAAGCATGAAACAACAGGGGAGGCGTGTAAATGCGTCTCCCCTGAAGTTGATTTATGCAGCTGAAAAGAACGCCGCCCGGCTGGGGCTGTGCTGTTTTGAACTGTATGAAACGGGAGGACAAACTATGAGCAATGCTGTAATCATCAAGGACGCCGTAAAGCGCTACGGCGATTTTACCGCTCTGTGCGGCGTGTCACTGGACATCCGGGAGGGAGAGTTTTTCACGCTGCTTGGCCCCTCCGGCTGCGGCAAGACCACGCTTCTGCGCATGATCGCCGGCTTCAACTCCATCGAGGGCGGCGACTTCTACTTCGGCGAAAAGCGGATAAATGACGTTCCCGCCCACAAGAGGGATATCGGCATGGTGTTTCAGAACTACGCCATCTTTCCCCACCTGACGGTGAGGGAGAACGTGGCCTACGGCCTGAAGGCCCGCAAGGTCCCCAAGGCCCAGATCGGCCCCAGGGTGGATGAGGCCCTGGAGCTGGTGCAGATCTCCCATCTGGCGGACCGCAAGCCCAACGAGCTGTCCGGCGGCCAGCAGCAGCGCGTGGCGCTGGCCCGCGCCTTCGTCATCGAGCCCAGCGTACTGCTGATGGACGAGCCTCTGTCCAACCTGGACGCCAAGCTCAGGGTGCAGATGCGCTCCGTCATCAAAAAGCTTCAGCGCCGCCTGGGCATTACTACCATCTACGTTACCCACGACCAGGAGGAGGCTCTGGCCATTTCCGACCGGATCGCCGTCATGAAGGACGGCCATATCATGCAGATCGGCACGCCCAACGAGATATACGCCAAGCCCCAGAATCCCTTTGTGGCGGGCTTTATCGGCGTCAGCAACTTCCTGGACTGCGATGTGATGGCAGCCGGGGGTAAGGCGAAGGTCACCATACAAAACGAACTGAGCATTGAGGTCCCCGCCTGCCGGGATTACGAGGGCAAGGGCAGTCTGTCCGCCCGCCCGGAGCAGCTTTTCTTCGCGGAGGAGGGTATGCCCGGAACAGTGCTGTTCTCCACCTTCCTGGGGGACTTTATCGAGTATGAGATACAGCTGGACAACGGGCAGAGCCTGATCGTCAACGAGTACACCAAGGATACCTCCGACGTCCACCCGGATGGGGAGAAGGTGCACCTGCGCTTTGATCCGCTGCGCGTCAGCCTCTATGAGGCGGAATCCGGGGAGGTGCTGAGCCTGTGAAAACAAAGCTTGGCTCCCGCTGGCGGCCGGATTTCTGGTTCTTTGCCAAGATCATCGTGATTGCGGCCATGTGCCTGTTCATCGTCTATCCCTTTTACACCATTCTGACCAAGAGCGTCTTTTCCAATAAGGTCGAGGGCCTGACGCTGTATAACTTCATCCGCTTCTTCACCAAGCCCTATTACTACCAGACACTGATCCGCTCCATGGTGGTCTGTTTTGCCACGGTGTTCACCACCACCCTGATCGGCGTGCCCATCGCCTACCTGATGACCCGCTACAATATCCCGGGCAAGAAGATCCTGCACATCTTCATCATCATGAGTCTGATGAGCCCCCCTTTCATTGGGGCCTACTCCTGGATCATTCTGCTGGGCCGAAACGGCCTGCTGGCAAAGCTCTTTGCCACCTTCGGCGCCACCGCGCCCACCATCTACGGGCGGGGCGGCATCATCTTCGTGTTTACCCTGCATCTTTTCCCCTATATCTACCTGTACACCTCCGGCGCCATGAACAGCATCGACAGCTCTCTGGAGGAGGCTGCGGAGAATCTGGGCATGAGCAAGCTGCGCCGCATCTGGACCATCACTCTGCCGGTCATCCTGCCTTCCATTCTGGCAGGCTGCATCATGGTCTTTATGACCTGTCTGGCAGACTTCGGCACCCCCATGCTGCTGGGCGAGGGCTATACGGTACTGCCGGTGCTGGTGTATAACGAGTATATGTCGGAAAGCGCGGTAAACCCCTATATGGCCTCCACGTTGTCGGTAATCATCGTCAGCTGCTCGCTGCTGATGCTCACCTTCCAGAAGCTGGTGGTGGATAAGCGCAACTACACCATGAGCTCCATGCGTCCCCCGCAGGAGACCCAGCTCCACGGCTGGCGGCGTTTCGCAGTCTCCGCGCCCATCTTCCTGGTGGTGTTTGTGGCCTTCCTGCCCCAGATCGTGGTGGTCTGCCAGTCCTTTGTGGAGCGCAGCTTCTCTGGCATGGTCAAGGGCATCAACCTGAATAACTACCGGGCCATCCTGTCCCGCCTGGGCACCAACATCCGAAACACCTATGTGTTCTCCCTGATCGCCATCGTGTTCATCATCATCCTGGGCATCATCGTGTCCTACATTCTGGTACGCAAAAAGGGAAAAGTGGCCAATATTATCGACACGCTGATCATGTTCCCCTTTGTCATTCCCGGTTCTGTACTGGGTATCGGCCTGATCGTGGCCTTCAACCGCAAGCCCGTGATCCTGGTGGGCACCGCGGCCATTATGATCATCTCCTATGTGATCCGAAAGCTGCCCTATACTGTCCGCTCCGGCTCGGCCTTCCTGTACCAGATGGACCCGTCCATTGAGGAGGCCTCCATCAACCTGGGCGTATCGCCCATGAAGACCTTCTTCACGGTTACGGCCCGCATGATGCTGCCGGGCATCATGTCCGGCGCGGTGCTCAGCTGGATCACCTGCATCAACGAGCTGTCCAGCTCCATCATGCTGTACAGCGGCAAGACCTCCACCATCGCCGTGGCCATCTATCAGGAGGTGGTGCGTATGAGCGACGGTACTGCCGCCGCCCTGGCCACCATACTGACCCTTACCACCATCATCTCCCTGCTGATTGTGTTCCGGGCGACAAAAGGAAAGGTAAAGATCGTCTGATGATAAAAAACATTGTTTTTGATATGGGCAACGTTCTTCTGCGCTTTGAGCCGGAGCTTTTCATCCAACGGCTGGGCGTGACGCCGGAGGACCGGCGGACGCTGCTCATTGAGGTGTTCCGCTCTCTGGAGTGGGCCAAAATGGACCGGGGCAGCCTGACGGAGCGTCAGGCGGCGGAGCTGATCTGCCGGAGAGTACCGGAGCGCCTGCACAGTGCGGTTCACAGCCTGACTGACCAGTGGGAGAGGCCCATCCTGCCTGTGGAGGGCAGCTACGAGCTGGTGGAGGAGCTGAAGGAAAAGGGCTACGGCCTGTATCTCCTCTCCAATGCCAGCTACCGGCAGCACGATTACTGGCCCCTGATCCCCTGCAGCAGGTTCTTTGACGGCACCCTCATCTCTGCCGACGTGAAGCTGGTCAAGCCCCAGCCGGAGATCTACCGGCTGCTGTTCGAAAAATTTTCCCTGGTTCCGGAGGAGTGCTTCTTTGTAGACGATTCTCCGGCAAACGTGGAGGGGGCGGGCTTCTGCGGAATGGCCGGCGCGGTATTCAACAATGGTGTCCCCGCCCTGCGAAAGGCCCTGCGAAATGCGGGCGTGCCTGTGGCGGAATAGAGCCGAACAAACCCAGCGCTGATTATAAAAAAGCTCCTCCGTATGAGCCAAACGGAGGAGCTTTTTACAGGAGGGTTCCCGGCAGCTAAAAAGGGTCATTCTGAACCGCGAATGCGGTGAAGAATCCCGTGGTTAGAACATAATGCGTTACCATACGGGATCCTTCGCTGCGCTCAGGATGACAGAAGGCTTTTGTATGAACAATAAGCATCCACCGGCGAAGCCGGTGGTTTTGCTTATGCGGGCAAAGCCCTCTGTTCCTCGCGCACGCGTAGAACGCGTAATACGGTCTGCCAATTGCGTAGGGCCTGTTACTTGCTGCCCGTAAACGGGCCTACTTCAC
>JALFOM010000136.1 GCA_022782265.1 Clostridiales bacterium
GTGCTCCACGGCGTCATCTCCCCCATGAACCACGTGGGGCCCGACGACCTCTCCATCAAATCCCTGGTGGAGCGGGTGGCCAAGGGCGGTGTGCAGGAGGTCATCATGGCCACGAACCCGGACACCGAGGGCGAGGCCACCGCTATGTACATTGCCCGTCTGTTAAAGCCCTTCGACGTGCGGGTCACCCGCCTGGCCTACGGTATCCCCGTGGGCGGGCATCTGGAATTCGCCGACGACGCCACGCTGATGCGGGCTCTGGAGGGACGAAGAGACATCTGATACTGATTTCAAATAAAATGCTTTATTTAAAATTTTGCGTGCTTCACACGCTGGTGGCGCACGTGCCGCGCGTCACGCCGTCTCATAAAAACTTGATGTGCTTCGCGCTATAAAAAGCTTTTTAATCTTTTTTATCAGGTTTTAGTATGAATCCACGAAAAACGCCGCCTGTTAGGCGGCGTTTTTCTTTAGTTAATAAAACCCGCTGTTTCGTCGCTTCGTCTCCACCGGGCCGCTGGACATGATATTCTGATACGAGACAGGGCAGCATAGCGCAAAAGAGCGCACGGCAGTCACCCATGATCCTGCCGTGCGCTCTTTTGCAGCGTTTTATGGAATCAGTAATTCTCCTTGCGGAGCTCAAAATAGCTCTGGGCGTATCCGCAGACAGGGCACACCTCCGGGGCAGCCTTGCCGACCACCAGATGGCCACAGACGCGGCATTCCCACATGCTCTCGCCGCTCTTGGCGAATACCTGCTGCATCTCCACATTTTTCAGCAGCTTGCGGTAGCGCTCCTCGTGGGCCTTTTCGATGGCGGCCACCTTGCGGAATTTCTCCGCCATCTCCGGGAAGCCCTCTTCCTCGGCGTCCTTTGCCATGCGGTCGTACATGTCGGTCCACTCATAGTTCTCGCCCTCGGCCGCCGCCAAAAGGTTCGCCGCCGTACCGGCGATGCCGCCCAGGGCCTCGAACCACATCCGGGCGTGCTCCTGCTCGTTGCGGGCGGTCTTCAGGAACAGCTCCGCCAACTGCTCATAGCCCTCGCTCTGGGCCACGGCGGCGAAAAAGGTGTATTTATTGCGGGCCTGGCTCTCGCCAGAGAACGCCTCTTCCAGGTTCTTCTCCGTCTTGGTGCCGGCGTATTTTCCGGCGCCCTTCACCGCTTCTTCCCGGACAGGCACAAAGGCGGAAGCGGGCTGCTTGCAGCGGGGGCAGGTAAAGTCCTTGGGCAGCGGGCCTTCATGAATATATCCGCATACGGTACATCTCCACTTTTCCATTTGCTTTCCTCCATCATTCATAAAAAATATAACAGCGTGTGGCATCAACCGGATTTACGCAGTCATGCTACACGCTGTGTGTTGATTATAGCACAGGCCCGCGCGGCTTTCAAGGATTGGTTTTGCACATCAAAGCGGTGTTTTTGTGTTCTCGCTGCTGTTCGGTGCTTTCTTCTCCAGCACCTCTTTTGTGAAGTGGATGAAGGTCTTTGCGTCGGTGGACAGGCTTTCCCGGCAGGCCATGCCCAGTGTGCGGCTGAACGTGGGCGTCAGCTTCAGCACCGCGATCTGGTCGGAGTGGTTTTTCAGAGAGGTGCTCGGCAGAATCGAGACCCCCATCCCCAGTTCCACAAGGGAGAGCAGAGACGCGTCGTCCGTGGCGTTGATATGCAGTCCCCGTTCCAGTCCGTTTTCCTGGGCGAAGGAGCGGAGCTCATGAATCTCCGACAGGATGAACGGATATTGGGACAGCTGGGAGAGGGAGACCTCGGTCTCCTTGCTGAGGGGACAGTTTATCGAGACCACCGCATAATAAGGGTCCTGCATCAGGGGAATCCAATGGTACCGGGTCCCCACATTCTCATCTACAAACGCGAGATCGACCGCGCCGTTGACCAACCACTCCTCGGTCTCATAACCGCCGACGCACAACTCTATCGAGATATCCGGGTATTTTTTTCGGAATTCCCGAATAATCTTAGAAAGCCAGCTCTTTGTAATGCTTGGATACGCACCGATGCGGATTGTTTTCTTTTCCTGTGCCGTGAGCCGGGTGATCTCCTTCCGCAGCTTCTGCATGGAGCCCGATATGTCTTTCAAGAGCGGCAGAAGCGCCTCTCCCTCCTGTGTCAGTTTCACGCCGCCATGGCCCCGGGACAGCAAACGGCAGCCCAGGTCCCGTTCCAGGCTGTTCATCATCTGGGTCAATGCCGGCTGCGTATAGTCCAGCCGCTCCGCTGCCTTATTGATGCTTCCAAGTTTTACAACGGTCAAAAATGCCTGTATTTTCTTCTCGTCCACAGCGGCTCCTCCTTATAACGTTTTTTTATAGCACCATCAAAAAGGCTTTCTTCTCAAAAATCAGGTTTCATGATAAGTTTCAAGTAGGCACACAGGACGCGGATGCGATCTAATGGAGGAGGTCAAAGCATGAATACTTATCTGGAAAGTGTTATCAACAACGTCAAAGCCAAGCACGCCAATGAGCCCGAATTCGTACAGACTGTCGAGGAGGTCTTTTCTTCCCTGGAGCCCGTGATTGAAAAGCATCCCGAATACGAGAAAGTCGATCTGCTGAACCGCATGGTGGAGCCGGAGCGCATGTTT
>JALFOM010000137.1 GCA_022782265.1 Clostridiales bacterium
CAAACCTCCTGTGTTTTCTTTTTGTGGTTGCCAGACCTTCTTTAGATTAACACAGGAGGTTTCTCTCGCATATACTAAAGTATTTTTTCTCACCCCCAGTTGAACTGGGGGTTTTATTGGCGCTAAAGCACCAACAATAAAGGGAAAAGACCGTATCGCCTGGATACGGTCTTTTCTTATTCCGTTCTGTACCTTTTCGGGACCTTCGACACATGGGGATTGTCCGCAAGGAAATACCGCCATGGGTAATCCCTGCATTTTTCCGCGTAGTCGATGTTGATCCGGGCCGAGGTGCGAATCTGTTCTTCGGAAAACGCCCGGAAATCTGTGAGATACAGCCTGTCTCCGCACAGATCCAGTCCGTACTGCTCCTTTGTGATACCCAGGGCGGCACAGAGCTTGCCCGGTCCGCTGCAAAGCGCATTCAGACTTTGGGTACCGCGCCGCTTGGCCATCAGCTCGATGCCCTCCACCGGCTCCAGGGCCCGCACCAGCACCACCTCCGGCTTGCCCTCCCCGGCACAGACGGCGTTAAAGCAGTAATGCATACCGTAAATGCCGAACACATAGGCATAGCCGCCGGGGCCGAACTGGATCTCCGTCCGCGCCGTGCGCCGCCCGCCGTAGGAGTGGGCGCCGTCGTCCTCCGGCCCTACATAGGCTTCCGTCTCCACGATCATCCCCGCGGCAAGACCCTCCGGACTTTGATGTACCAACAGCTTGCCCAGCAGCGCCCGGGCCACAGTGTTGGCGTCCCTTATATAAAATTCTCTGGGCAGTACCGCCCGCTCCGGCTTTTGCTCCACGGCGATCACCTCTTTTTTATTTTAACACAGCAATTCGCCCAATTCCATATTGAAAAGGCGGCTTTGCCTATATTATAATGGAAAAAAAGACCTGGGAGGTGCACAAAAATGAGCGATACCCCGCAAGTCAGTACCGGAATTGAAGCCCTTGACCAATCCATAGACTTTCTCCGGAAGGGAGACACCGTGACCTGGCAGATTGAGGACATCGGCGACTATGTCTATGTGGCGACCCGATTTGTCTCCACCGTGGCCCGCAGCAATCAGCGCATTGTATACCTGCGCTTCGGCGACCACGAGGAGGTCATCGACGCCGCAGCCCTGCAGAGCCGGGGGGCCAACGTGAAAAAATACATGCTGGACCCGGCGGTAGGCTTTGAAACCTTCGCCGTTCAGGTCCACCGCATCATCAGCAGCGAGGAGCCCAACAGCTTTTACATTTTCGACTGCCTCTCCGAGCTGCAGCGCTACTGGTTTTCCGACCTGATGATCTGCAACTTCTTCTGCCTGACCAGCCCCTTTCTGCAAAAGCAGAACGCCATCGCCTATGTGCCGATAAAATATGAGCGGCACATCTACGAGACCATCTCCCGCATCCGCCGGGCCACCTCCGTGCTGATGAACGTCAGGACGGTAGAGGGAAGCATCTATATCCACCCCCTGAAGGCCGAGGAACGCACGACAGACAGCATGTTCTTCCCCATCAAAATCAGCGGGAACAGCAGCCGGGTGATTACCTCCAGCATTGAAAACTACGCCATTTTCGACATTTTCACCCAGACCGGCGAGCGCCGGGACTGCTGGGACAGCATGTTCGACTCGGTCAGCGCCGGGGCTGAGGAGCCCACCGACCCGGACGGGGTGGCGCTGAAGGAGAATATCATGCGCTGCCTGCTGGGCACAGAGCCCACAAGGCTGGAGCTCTGCCGGAAATATTTCTCTGTCCGGGACCTGATGGACATTAAAAAGCGGGAGATCGGCACCGGCTGTATCGGCGGCAAGGCCGTGGGTATGCTCCTGGCCCGAAACATTATCCGGGACACCCTGCCGGAGCTCTACCGGGACCGGATCGAGCCCCACGACTCCTATTTTATCGGCGCGGACGTGTTCTATACCTACGCAGTGCAGAACAACACCTGGGACCTGCGCACCCGGATGATCGAGCCGGAGGACTACCTGCGCCTGGCTCCGGAATTTCGCGACCGGCTCTTACAGGGCGAGTTCATGCCCACCATCAAGGAGCAGTTTCTCTCCATGCTGGAGTATTTCGGCCAGTCTCCCATTATCGTGCGCTCCAGCTCCCTTCTGGAGGACGGTATCGGCAATGCCTTTGCCGGAAAGTACGAGAGCGTGTTCTGCCCCAACCAGGGCACCTTAGAGGAGCGCTACCGGGTGTTTGAAAACGCGGTGCGCACCGTTTACGCCAGCACCGTCAGCGCCGACGCCTTCAAGTACAGGGCCGAGCGCAACCTCCTTGACCGGGACGAGCAGATGGCCCTGCTGGTCATGCGCGTCAGCGGCGACAGGCGGGGGCCCTATTACTATCCCCACATCGCCGGCGTGGGCCACTCCAAGAACCTGTATATGGCAGGCACCAACGCCTCTCTCAACAACAAGGGTATGCTGCGCCTGGTCTTCGGCATGGGCACCAGAGCCGTGGACCGGGAGGCGGACGACTACGCCCGCTTTATCAAGCTGGACGACCCCCTGGCTCCGCCCCTGGTGGAGTACGGCGACGAGTACAAATACTCCCAGCACAAGGTGGACCTGATTGACCTGAAGGAAAACCGCTTCCGCACCGTGGATGTGGAGAGCCTGGACAAGCGGGAGATGAACGCAGACCCCATGCTCTTCATGGAGCCGGACATGGCTGCCGCCGCCCATTACCGGGAGCTGGGGCTGACCGGCATACAGGCGCCGGATATCGTCAACTTCAACCGCCTTCTTCGCCGCACCAAATTTACCGACGATCTGGGCCTGATCATGTCCACGCTGGAAAAAATCTACGACTACCCGGTGGATGTGGAATACGCCTGCAGCTTTAACCGCGCCGGGGAGTACCGGATCAATCTGCTCCAGTGCCGCACCCTGCAGACCCACGGCATGGGCCGGGCAGGGGTGATGCCCCAGGTGAAGGACTTCTTCTTCCGCATCAAGGGCAACTTCATGGGCGGCAATGTGTGCATCCCCGTGCGCTACGCGGTGTTTGTCCGGGCGGAGGAATATCTGGAGCTGCCGGAGCGGCTGAAATACGCCGTGGCCCGCAGGCTCGGCGAGCTGAACACCTCTCTCACCGGGGAGGGCGCGGTGCTGATCGGCCCGGGCCGCTGGGGCACCACCACCCCCAGTCTGGGCGTGCCGGTGAGCTTTGCGGAGATCTCCCGCTACACCTGCATGTGCGAGGTGGCCTACAGCTCCCACGGTATGCGGCCGGAGCTGTCTTACGGCAGCCACTTTTTCCAGGATCTTGTGGAGTCCCAGATCTTCTACGCCGCCCTGTACCGGGGCGAGGAGGGCTGTCTCTTCAACGATGAGCTTTTCCGCAGTATGCCAGACCGGTACAGCGAATTTGCCCCGCCTGACGATGGATTGGCGCAGGTCATCTCCGTCTACGACCTGGGACCCCGGGGCGGAATCCTGTATTCCGAGGTGGGCAGTCAGGACTGCTTTTTGGCCAAAGTATGAATTTTATCAAAAAACGCTGGGTTTTTCGCCCGGCGTTTTTTCTTGACAAATCGTCAGGATTGTGTATAATAACAGTCGTTATATAACTTATGTTATTTGAGGAGGGCACAGCATGCCGCCGAAAGCCAAAGTCACCCGGGAGGACATTCTGTCCGCCTGTGTGGAGATCATCCGCCAGAGCGGCTTTGACGCCGTAAACGCCAGAGCCCTGGCCTCCCGTCTGGGCTGCTCCACCCAGCCCATTTTTTCCCATTACCAGTCTATGGACGCGCTGAAGGACGACGCCCTGCGCTACGCGGAGCAGGTCTACCAGCGCTATCTGCGCACCGACATGGAGAGCGGCGAGTTTCCGCCCTACAAGGCCAGCGGCATGGCTTACATCCGCTTTGCCCGGGAGGAAAAGCAGCTTTTCCGGCTGCTGTTCATGCGTGACCGCAGCGCCGAGCCGCCCCGGTATGACGGCGGCGATTTTGACGGCATCGTGGATATCATACAGAGCAGCACCGGTCTCAGCCGGGAGCGGGCTTATCTGTTCCACCTGGAAATGTGGATCTATGTCCACGGCATTGCCACCATGTGCGCCACGTCCTATTTGAACTGGGACAAGGAGCTGATCAGCCGGATGATGACCGACGCCTATGAGGGGATGAAGCTCCGCTTTCTGTCAGAGGAGGGAGAAACATGAGCGCCATAGAGATCAAAGAACTGACAAAACGCTATAAGGACCTGACCGCCGTCGACCACCTCAGTCTGACCATCGGCGAGGGGGAGATGTTCTCCCTTTTGGGCGTAAACGGCGCGGGCAAGACCACCACCATCAAAATGCTCTCCTGCCTGACCCGCCCCAGCGGCGGGGACGCGCTGTTAAACGGCAGAAGCATCCTTCACGACAGCGACGATGTGAAATCCATCATCGCCGTCTCTCCCCAGGAGACCGCCGTGGCTCCGCTGCTCAGCGTCCGGGAAAATCTTGCGCTGATGGCGGGCATCCACGGCATGTCCAAAGCAGAGACGGCGGAAAAAATCGCGGCGCTGTCTGAAAAGCTGGGGCTGGACACGGTTCTGTCCCGCAAGGCGGGGAAGCTGTCCGGCGGCTGGCAGCGGCGGCTGAGCATCGCCATGGCCCTGATCTCCGACCCGGAAATTTTATTTCTGGATGAGCCCACCCTGGGCCTTGACGTGCTGGCCCGCAGCGAGCTGTGGGACCTGATCCGCAGCCTCAAGGGCCGCATGACCATTGTGCTCACCACCCACTACATGGAGGAGGCCGAGGCCCTGTCCGACAGGACCGGCATTATGAAAAGCGGCCGGCTGATCGCCGTTGGCACCCCGGCGGAGATCAAGGCCCGGGCCGGCACGGAGCGCTTTGAAGAGGCCTTTGTGAAACTGGTAAAGGAGGCGGAAGTATGATGCGTATGCTCTCATACTCTCTTCGCACGGCAAAAGAGATCCTGCGGGACCCGCTGAACCTGGGCTTCGGTCTGGGCTTTCCTCTGGTGCTACTGTTTTTGCTCAGCGCCATACAGGCCAATATCCCCGTCAGCCTTTTCGCGCCGGAGATGCTGACCCCAGGGCTTACCGTGTTCGGTCTGGCCTTTATGACCCTGTTTTCCGCCGCCCTGATCGCCAAAGACCGCTCCTCTTCCCTGCTGCAGCGGCTCTATACCACGCCCCTGCGCCCCGCGGATTACATTCTGGGCTACATGCTGCCCGTGCTGCCCATCTCGGCGGCCCAGTGCGTGCTGTGCTACCTGGCGGCGGCCTGTCTGGGCCTGAAGCTGACGGTGAATGTGCTCTGGGCCGTGCTGCTGCTTATCCCGGCGGAGATCTTTTTTATCGCCCTGGGCCTTCTCTGCGGCAGCGTACTTACCGACAAACAGGTGGGCGGCATCTGCGGCGCGCTGCTGACCAACCTGACCGCCTGGCTCTCCGGTGTCTGGTTCGATCTGAACCTTGTGGGCGGCGCGTTCAAGTCCATCGCCTACGCCCTGCCCTTTGTCCACGCGGTGGAGATGGAGCGGGCGGTGCTCATGGGCAATTTCGGCGATATCCTGCCCCATCTGCTCTGGGTTCTGGCCTACGGCGCCGTGACCCTTGTGGCCGCCGTGCTGCTGTTTTTGCGGCAGATGAGAAGGCAATAAGCGAAAAATACCTGATGCAGCTGCATCAGGTATTTTCCGCTTGTTGTTCAATCTGTCTGACAGCCTTTCTGAACTGGAAGAAGAAAAGCACGGCGGTAAAGGTCACCGCGATCACGTCCGCTACCGGCTCCGCCGCATAAACCGCAATGGTCTTGTCCTTTACGATCTGAGGCATAATATAGATCAGCGGCAGCAGCAGCACAAATTTCCGCATGACCGCCACCATGATGGAGGCCTTGGCGTTGCCCAGGGAGATAAAGGTCATCTGGCAGGCCGTCTGTATGCCGAAAATGACCATAGCGCCGCAGTAGATCCTCAGCACCCTTGCGGCAAAGGCTTTCAGCTCCGCGTCCGGGGTGAAGATCCCGGCAAAGAGCTGGGGGAAGAGCATGATCAGCGCCCAGAGAACAGCCGCGTAGCTCAGGCTCACGGTCAGCAGCAGGCGATAGGTCTTTTTCACCCGCTCCGCGTTTTTCGCCCCGTAGTTATAGCTGATAATGGGCTGGGCCCCCTGGCCCAGGCCCTGCAGAGGCAGCATGGCAAACTGCATCACGCTGGTGAGGATGGTCATCGCGCCTACGGCGATGTCCCCGCCGTAGCGCAGCAGGGAGGAGTTGAAGCAGACGAAAATCACGCTCTCGCTGGACTGCATGATAAAGGGGGCCAGCCCCAGCGCCATGCAGGGCAGCACCACAGCGCCTTCCATGCGCAGATTCTCCATCCTGATGCGCAGGAAAGTCTTTTTCCCCCGCAGGAAGCTCAGCACCCAGACACAGGAAACGCCCTGAGAGATGATGGTAGCCAGAGCCGCGCCCTTGACGCCCAGGCCCAGTGCGAAGATGAAAATGGGGTCCAGCACGATATTGCACAGCGCGCCGATGGCCACGGTCAGCATCCCGGTTCTGGCAAAGCCCTGGGCCGTGATAAAGGTGTTCATGCCCAAGGTCAGCTGCACGAAGATGGTGCCGATGGCGTAGATATTCATATAGTCCACCGCGTAGCCGATGGTATTTTCGCTTGCGCCGAAGGTGAGCAGCAGCTCCCGGTTCCACAGCAGCAGCACTGCCGTCAGAATCAGGGCCACCAGGACCTGCATGGTAAAGCAGCCGCCCAGGGTCTTTTCCGCCTTTTCATTGTCCCCCTGGCCCATGAAGATGGAGGCCCGAGGCGCACCCCCTGCGCCGAAAAGCGCAGCAAAGGCTGAGACGATCAGGATGATGGGCAGACACACGCCCACGCCGGTGAGGGCCAGGTTTCCGTCCCCCGGCATGTGGCCGATGTAGATCCTGTCCACAATGTTGTACAGCATGTTGATGAGCTGCGCCGCCACCGTGGGGATGGCCAGCTTTACCAGCAGCCCGCCTACGGGCGCTGTGCCCAGAAAATCGTTGTTTTCCTTCATTTCCTCATATCCAATCAAAAGTTAAACGCGGCGCGTTATGCGCCGCGTAAATTATATTATAGCATCTGTTTTTTCGCGCTTAAATAGATAAAATGTAAATTCTTCACTGAAATTCCAACTTTACGCCGCTCCACAGCTCTTCCGCGCTCCCGGCGATTCGCTCCTTGTCCTCCCGGGACAGGGGCGCAAAGGCGGTAATGCGCAGCTTTTTTCCCGTCCGCTTCCAGCGTCCGGCCACCCTGCCCCGGAGAAGCAGCGCCGGCATGACGATCCCGGCCAGGCTGAAAATCCCCCGCAGATGCTCCGGCGGCAGGTACAGGCTCTCTGTTTTCTGGTAGCCCAGCATCAGCGGGTCAAAGCCCGCCAGAAACAGGCAGTCCGGTATGCTGCCGGAAATCGGTCCTTCGTCGAGAGTAAAATAAGTCCGCCCCTCACATACAACAGAGCTTACCGGCAGCTCCGAAAGCCAATCTTTCACCTGGGCCTGGGTTGCGCCGAAAAAGTAGGCCGCGTCCTTTATCGTGGCAGGGCCGTAATGGCAAAAATACCGCCGTGCAAGCGCCAATCGGGCCGCCTTTTCCTCCACGGGTTCAAACGGCTGGCAGAGCATGAACTCCTTTTTCTCCTGCACCTTGTAGCAGAGCCTTCCCTCCTCACACAGGGCACGAAGCATTCCGCCCCAGGGGCTAAACAGGCTCTCCTCCTCGGTCTCCGTCATCCCGGCGGCAAGGCAGCGCTGCCGGAGAAGCTCCCGCTCTCCCATCCCTTCGGCCACACTGTCCAGCACCAGCCGGGCAAAATAGGCTTTTCGCTCCTTCCCGATCCTCTCGTCGGCCTCCATAGTGTCGCAGGGGCGCAGGTAGTGTCTCCTGCCCTCATGCAGGAAAAGGGGCAGCTCCCCCTCCGGGAAGATATGCATGGTCCCCCGCAGGGTCCAGCTTTTTACCAGGCCCGCGCTGTCGCTGCTGCCGCTTCTGAGCCGCAGGGCGTGGAGCGCGTTGAACACATATTGGGCCTGAAAGCCGCAGAGATCCCCCGCCGCCTGCAGGCCCTCCACCGGCTGCAAAAGATGCTGGCCCTTCAGCTGCCGCAGCATGATCTCTTCTCTGTCCATGGTTTTCCTCCTGTCCCGTAATATGGAGCATTATACCATTTCCCGCCCCTTTTTCCAAAGACTTTTCTCCTTATGTTCAATTTTTCCAAAAAACAAAGGTACCGGTCGCCGTTAAATTATGATAACATGAATTGCATTTTTCACTTTGCTGTGCTAAACTGATTAAAATAACAATGAGAAAAGAGAAACGGACAATGATCGACAAATGGAGCATTACGATCCCCGAGCTGTCCGGGGATGAGCCCAGAAACGTGTATGTTTACCTGCCGGACTTTGCGGAGGAGAACCCGGAGCAGCGTTTTCCGGTGCTGTACATGTTCGACGGGCACAATGTTTTCTTTGATGAGGACGCCACCTACGGCAAAAGCTGGGGGATGCAGGAATTTGCGGAGGACAGTGCGCTGCCGCTGATTATCGCCGCGGTGGAGTGTACCCACGACCCCAACAACGGCCGGCTCAGCGAGTATTCGCCCTTCGCCTTCAGCGAGGAGGGCTTAGGGCGCATCAGGGGCCGGGGGCGGCAGACCATGGAGTGGATGATTCATTCCTTCAAGCCCATGATCGACAAAAAATACCCCACTTTGCCGGACCGGGAGCACAGCTTTATTGCCGGCAGCTCCATGGGCGGATTGATGAGCCTTTACGCGGTGACGGAATACAACGCCGTTTTCTCCCGGGCGGCGGCCCTCTCCCCCTCCATCTGGGTGGCCAGCGGGCGGCTTGACCGGATGCTGCGGGAGGCGGAGATCGCCCCGGGCACCGTGGTATACATGGACTACGGCGAAAACGAGCTGAGTAATCACCCGGACATGATCCGCCGGTTCAGCCGCGTGGCCTCCATCCTGATGGAGCGCGGCGTACTGCTCAACTGCCGCATCGTCCCGGACGGCGACCACTGCGAGGCCAGCTGGGAGCGGCAGATCCCCTTCTTTATGGACACACTGTTTTACGGATTGGAGTAATTAAGCTATGGAAATGCAGTATTTTAAGGAATACAGCCAGGCCCTGGGGAGAGACATGGAGTGCAAGGTCTACGGCCACGCAGGCCGCCCGGTGCTCTTCATCCCCTGCCAGGACGGCCGCTTCTTCGACTTTGAAAACTACCACATGGCCGATTACTGGGCGCCCTGGATCGAGGCCGGAAAAGCCATGGTGTTTGCTATTGACACCATCGACCAGGAGACCTGGTCGGACAAATCCGGCAATCCCTACTGGCGCATCCGCCGCCACGAGCAGTGGATCAAATTCATCACCGACGAGATGGCCCCCTTCATCCGGGAGACGGCCAACCGCCGCAACGGCTGGGAGGGCTATCCTGGCATCATCGCCTTCGGTTGCAGTCTGGGTGCCACCCACGCGGCCAACCTGTTCTTCCGTTTTCCCGATCAGTTTGACGGGCTGCTGGCCCTCAGCGGCATCTACACCGCCGACTACGGCTTTGACGGCTATATGGACGAGCTTGTCTACCAAAACTCCCCCGTCCACTACCTGAGCAACATGCCCGCCGATCACCCCTATATCGGCCGCTACAACCGGAACAAGGGCATCATCTGCGTAGGCCAGGGGCCCTGGGAGCGGCCGGAGACCACCTTTGCCCTGCAGGACATCTTCCGGGCAAAGGGCATCAACACCTGGGTGGACGTCTGGGGCTATGACTGCGCCCACGACTGGCCCTGGTGGTACAAACAGGTAGAGTATTTCCTCCCCAAGCTGCTGGGATAAATCCGCTGATTTATCAGAGAAAAGAGAGAGCACAGATGAAAAACATTATCTTCATTTCCCCCAATTTCCCCACGAACTACTGGCAGTTCTGCCGCGAGCTGAAAAACAACGGCATGAACGTGCTGGGCATCGGCGACCAGCCCTATGACGAGCTGAAGCCGGAGCTGAAAAGCAGCCTGAACGAGTATTACAAGGTTGGAAGTCTGGAAAACTACGACGAGGTATACCGGGCGGTAGCCTTTCTGACCTTCAAGTACGGTCGCATCGACTGGCTGGAGTCCAACAACGAATACTGGCTGGAGCAGGACGCCAGGCTCCGCACCGACTTTAACATCACCAGCGGCTTCCAGGTGGG
>JALFOM010000019.1 GCA_022782265.1 Clostridiales bacterium
CTTTTTCTTCCGGTAACATAGGCATACGCTTCCTTTCTAATCCATTCTCTCATACCAGGTGTCCCAAAATCAGGACTTGATATACTTTCCGGACTTAATTCTTTTATCCACTGGTTTTACAGCATTCTTTGGAATGGCCCAAGTATTACCAAACTTCATAGCCCCTTCTATCATTCCTTCATTGCAGATTGTCTGCACTCTTCTAACTGATAGGTTCCACTTTTCTGCTACTTCTTTTATAGTCATAAACTCCATATTTTCTTACCTCAATAAAGTTATAAAATACGACATTTTATCCCAATTTCTATTATAAGCGTCAAGACGCCGAAAATCAATCTAAACCTACATAACTTTCGGCGTACAACCAGTTACCTATTTGCGAACTCAAAATCAAAAAAATACCTTTTAACAAGCAGATGTATTTTCTCACTAAAAGGTACTTCACCCTTGTGCATATATTCAATTTATTTTTTCATGCACATTTTTATTCTTAAAATTTCTATGATGATATGTTTCCTTAAAAATAGCCCTCAACCCCGCTTAAACTGGGCATTTCTTTGAGAGTAAGCAAACCGTCTCCACATGGGTCGAGACAATGCCGTGAATGTCGAAACAACACGGGAACAAAGCTACCCCGCAGTACACGGGAACATATCGCTTAGGTATACAATGAAACTCTTGTTTTTGATTGCGCGATCAAACTAAATTCTGTTATTCGTCCCTTACCTGAAGCGTTAACACATCCGGTCGGGCATAATGTCCGCAAACATCGTGCTCCATTCTACTAGCTGGCACCTTCTGCATGTCCAGCTCAGCATAGATAATGCCTTCCTTATCCCAAATGGTTTCCGTAACATCATGACCATATGGGTCTATGATGCAGCTGCCGCCTCGACATACGATATCGGAGAGCTTATCAATCTCATGAGCCGCGCTAAAGGTTGACGGATACATCTGTTTGGTAAAATACATATCGCAATTCACAAAATAACAATGCCCTTCGATAGCAATATGACGAATCGTATTCTGCCACTCCACATTATCATTCGTATTTGGAGAAATGTAGATTATAACCCCCTTTTGATAAAGAGCTACACGCGCCAACGGCATATAGCTTTCCCAACAGATCAGATTTCCGACAGGTCCCCACGGTGTATTCATAACAGGGAAGAATTCCTTATCAGCATCGCCCCAGACAACACGCTCACTACCTGTAGGTTTGAGTTTTCTGTGATTATATGTTTTACCATCAGGTGAGATCATCATGTTGGAGTTGTATAAGGTTGCGGTTACGGAATCAACCTCAGAATATCCAATGCTGACATACACATTGCTTGCTTTGGCCGTTTCAATTATTTCTCTCATTTCAGAGCCATTGGAAAGAATTGAGTTGTCATAATAGCATTTCCAGTCTTTTCGCCCATC
The DNA here is from genome assembly GCA_022782265.1 of Clostridiales bacterium. Lineage (GTDB taxonomy): Bacteria > Bacillota > Clostridia > Oscillospirales > Oscillospiraceae > Limivicinus. Next base: position 1,426 of record JALFOM010000019.1, read on the forward strand.
AGGATTTCGATTACCGACAGTAAAACCATATGTCATGCCATAAGGATAACCGGGAATAAACAACTCCGGAAACACGACAAATTCAGCCCCATGTTCAGCGCACTCTTTGATAATACGAATCGCTTTCTCTTTGCATTTTTCCTTATCAAACATAATTGGAGCAGCCTGAACTACCGCAATCTTCAATTTATTTTTCATGATAATCATAATTCAATTGTATCCTTTCTTCAGCTGCTATCTATGACGCACAAAATTTAGGCTTGTTGCTCTGACAATGGTCCTGTAGTTCAACTCAGGCTCGAGACAAGAGAACTACTGTCTCCACATGGCAGGTTCTGGGGAACATATCCACGGCGGTGATTTCTTCCAGGGTATAGCCGCGGGAATTAAAGCGCAGGATATCTCTGGCCAGGGTGGCGGGGTTGCAGGAGACGTACACGATGCGCTCCGGCGCCATGGCGGCGACGGCGGCGACGGCGTCCTCGCTCATGCCCTTTCTGGGCGGGTCCACCACCACCGCGCTGGGCTTCAGACCCCGGGCGGCAAGCTCTGCGGCGGCCTGACCCGCGTCGGCGCAGATAAATTCCGTGTTGCTGATGCCGTTCATTTCGGCGTTCTTTTTGGCGTTTTCAATGGCCTCCGGCACGATCTCCGCGCCGATGACCCGCCCGGCCCGCTGGGCAAGGCACAGGGAAATGGTGCCCGCGCCGCAGTACAGGTCGAAAACAAGAGAATCCTCCGCGGGAGCGGCATATTCCACAGCCCTTGCATACAGCTTTTCCGCCTGGGGCGGATTGATCTGGAAGAAAGACAGGGGCGATATATTGAAGCGCACACCGCAGAGACTGTCCGTAATGTCGGCCCGGCCCCAGAGCGTGTAAAAATCACCGGCCAACACGGTGTTGCCGCGGCTTTTGTTGATGTTCAGCACGATCCCGCTCAGCTCCGGGCAGCTTTGCCGCAGAGCCTCCACCAGACTGCAGGTAGCAGAGCCAAAGCCCCGGGCGGCCACGACACAGGCCACAGCATCGCCGGTATTCAAGGCCCGGCGGCAGAATACATGCCGCACCACCCCGCGCCCGCTCTCTTCGTCATAGGCAGGAATGGCGTTTTTATTCATGAATTTCACAACAGAGGCGGCGACCTTCTCACTCAGCTCGTCCTGCAAAAGGCATTTGTCGATGGGGATGAGCTGATGGCTGCGCTCCCGGAAAAAGCCGTATGCGGCAGACCCTTCGCTCTGGGCCACGGCGAAAACGGCCTTGTTGCGGTAGCGCTCCGTCTTTTCGCTGCCGAGAATTTCCGAGGCCCTGACGCTCTGCTTTCCGATATGGGCAAGGGCGTCGTTCACTCTGCCCAGCTTGAAATTCAGCTCCTCCTCATAGCACATATGGCAGAGATCGCAGCCGCCGCATTTGCCGAAATAAGGGCATGAGGATTCCACCCGGCGGGGAGAAGGGGAGAGCAGCTCCTCACCCCGGGCAAAAACCGCCGCTGAGGTGACCTTGACAATCCGTATACGCCACTGCTCACCCACAATGGCCCGGGGGACGAATACTGCCCGCCCCTCAACACGGCAGACGCCGTAGCCGTCGGAAGAATAAGACTCAATTTCGACGGAAAATATTTGATTTTTCTTCAGTTCTTTCATATTTTGGATTTTAGCATAAGCAAGGGGAATTATCAATCACCGAAAAATTCTATACATATTATTTTTACGCGGACAGATACTATGCTTGTCAACAAACAAGGAGGAAAGACATGAAGAAGATTATTGCATATATCGCCTTGGCCGCGATCATAGCTGCGCTGCTTTGCGCCTGCGGTGACGGCAGAATTGTGGACAACCCGGTCACAAGTCCCCGGGTCACGCCTGAGGTGAACACCCAGGTCACGCCCGGCGTAGTCAGCCCCAACGTCAGTCCCAACGCCAACGGAGAGGTCGGCCCCGACGTGACCGGTAACCCTGACGGCGGTGTTGTGGGAGACATTGAGGACATGTTCGAAGGCGAATACAACGGCGGAAACGATATGCTCAATTCTCCCGCTGTAACGGCAAAGCCCTGACAATGAAAACAGAGCCGCGTAAAACGGCTCTGTTTTTACTTGATTTGGGCGGGGCAAAAGTGTATCATAGGGAAAAAACAGGAGGGAAACAATATGAGCTACATACCGACACCCGAGCAGGCCGAAGAGCTTGTAAAACAATACAACAAGGAACCCTTCCACATCCAGCACGCGGAGACCGTCTCCAAGGTCATGGGGGAGTTTGCCAGGGAATACGACCCGGAAAACGTGGACTTCTGGCGCACGGTGGGAATGCTCCACGACATTGATTTTGAGCTGTATCCCGAGCAGCACTGCGTAAAGGCCAACGAGATGCTCCATGAACTGGATATTGACGAGGAGGTCATCCACGCGGTGGTCAGCCACGGCTACGGCATTTGCGCCGATGTTGAGCCGGTAAAGTATATGGAGAAGGTGCTTTTTGCCACCGACGAGCTCACCGGCCTGATCGGCGCGGTGGCGCTGATGCGGCCCACCGGCATTTCCGATATGGAGGCCAAGTCGGTGATGAAGAAATTCAAGGACAAGAAATTTGCCGCCGGCTGCTCCAGAGATGTGATCCGGCGCGGCGCGGAGATGATGGGCGTGGAGCTGAATGAGCTGATCGCCAAGACCATCGACGCCATGCGCGCCTGATGCTGGAGGTCACGATCGCCCGGGTCTCTGATCTGGACCCGGAGGGAGAGTATCCTCTTTCTCCCTACCGCCGGGAAAAGCTGAAGCGGCAGAAAAACGATCTGGCCCGGAAGCAGGGCCTGGGGGCGGAGCTGCTGCTCATCAAAGCCCTTGAAGCCGCCGCGCCTGAGCTTTTGCCGCCGCTGGACATTTCCTGCGGCAAAGACGGCAAGCCGGAGCTTGTGGGCAGCGGGATATTCTTCAATCTGTCCCACTCCGGCAATTATGCCGCCTGTGCGGTGTCGGACAGCCCCATCGGTCTCGATATTCAGACGGAAAGGGACTTCAACAAGGGGATTGCGGAAAAGTATTTCACCGATCCGGAGAGGCGCTTTTTCGAAGAGAGCGAAAACAAGGCATACGCTTTCACCAAGCTTTGGAGCATGAAGGAGAGCGCGGTCAAATATATCGGCACCGGGCTGAAAACGCCCCTGACTTCCTTCTCTGTGGATTCAGAGAAGGGCGAAGCACTGCTCTGCGGACAGCGGCTCTTTTTTCACCACAGTATCATTGATGGCTGCCATTTGGCCCTGTGCAGCGGAGACTGCGCTGCTGTCAGGAAAATAAAAATCAACGAAGTAAAGCTGCTGCCCTGAGCGGCAGCTTTTACACGCTTAATCCGCAGTCGCGCATAACCGCTTTCAGCTTTGCCAGGTTCTCCTCTCCGATCTCGACAAGGGGCAGGCGAAGGAGGCCGCTGTCCATATCCATCAGCTTCATGGCGGCCTTTACCGGGATGGGATTGGTCTCGATGAACAGCGCGGAAAAGAGTTTGGCATATTTTCCATACACCTCCGTTGCGGCAGTGAAGTCTCCTTCAAGACATAAAGCGCAGAGCTTTGCCGTTACCGCCGGGACGATATTGCTGGCCACCGAGATGACCCCCAGCGCGCCCAGCGCCATCATGGGCACGGTGTTGTCATCGTTCCCGCTCCAGATATAGAGATCATCTCCGCACTGGCTCCTGACCTTGGCAATCAGGCTGAAATCGCCGGAGGCCTCCTTGATGCCGTTGATATTGGGGTGCCGGGACAGAACCTTATAGGTCTCCGCGCTGATGGATATGCCGGTGCGGCTGGGCACGTTGTAGAGAATCATGGGAATTTCCACCCGGTCCGCCACATAGCTGAAGTGTTCGATCAGGCCTTTCTGGGTAGACTTGTTATAATAGGGCGTCACCATTAATATGCCATCAGCGCCGGCATAGCGGGCGTTCTGGGCGTATTTCAGCGCGGTTTTGGTGTTGTTGCTCCCTACACCGGCGATGACCTTCATCCTGCCCCGGCTTGCCTGAACGGTAAAGCGGACAAGCTCGTTGTGTTCATCCTCACTGTGGGTGGGGTTTTCGCCGGTGGTGCCGCAGACCACGACAGCGGTGGTTCCGTTTTCATATTGGAAGTCGATGTTTTTTGCCAGCCGGTCGTAGTCTATCCCGTTTTCGGTAAACGGCGTTACAATCGCGGTGCAGGAGCCCTTGAACAATGGTGTTTTAAGCATAATACCCTCCTATGAAAAGCTTCCTGAAAAGAACTTATTCTCCATTGCCTGGGTTTATTACGGTTCAAGTTGAAATACGTCATTTGTTCTGATATAATGTACTGACTTTAGCTCTTCGAGGGGTTTTATGCCAAAACGACATTTTCTTCCCTTTATCCTCGTTTTCTTTGCCGCAGTATTGCTTTTCCTGCCCGGCAAAAGCACCGCCTTTGCCGCCATGACGGAGGGCGGTCCGGAAAAGGGTATTCTGTCCGCCGCGTCTACTGTAATCGACAGGAGCGGCTATACAGACGGCAGCCAGTATGAAAACGAGCCTGCAAACGTGGATATTGTCAAGATCGGCCTGCGCTACGGGGACGACGGCGTGTACAGCGCATCTGTCTTTAATCCTGCAGGGGAGGGCTTCCTTGTAGGCTTTTACGGTGAAGACCGGCAGTTTCAGCAGATTTTCACCTATGGCGGCGCTTCTCTCACCGTTTCGGGGAGCCAGAACTGGCACATTCTGCTGGACGGGGCTTATCCGGACTTTACCCAGGCCAGAATCTCGGCCCTGGCTTACGGCGGCTTTGTGGGCTATATCAACGGCGAATACCGGGTGCTTTACGGCAGCTTCGGCAGCCGGGAAGGGGCGGAGAACCGGAAAGACCTTTTCCGCCTGAGAGGGCAGAGCTACAGCGCCGGGGAAAGCGCGCTGCTGCTCAAAGATTCCGCGCCCATCATGCTCTTTGACGATCCGGTTGGCTTTGCGCTGCTGTCGGAAAACAGCGGGGGAAAGCCCTCTTTCCGCTTCGGCGAAAACAGCTATTACGGCGGCGTGCGCTTTACCGCCTGGGAGAGCGGGCGGATCAACGTGGTAAACTATGTCGGGCTTGAAGACTATGTCAAAGGGGTTATCCCCTATGAGATGAGCTCCTCCTGGCCCTACGAGGCCCTGAAAGCCCAGGCCATATGCGCCAGAACCTATGTGGTCTATAATCAGAACGCCTATGAGGAGTATGACTTTGACCTGAGCGACGACACGGAGAGCCAGGTCTACCGGGGCTATGCCGAGGCAAACGAGACCACCGACGCCGCCGTTGACGAAACCGCAGGGCTCTATGTCCGCTATGAGGGCAAAATCTGCGACATTTATTATTTCGCCTCCTCCGGCGGGGCCTCTGAGGACGGAAAAAATGTTTTCGGTGTGAATGAGCCCTATTTGTCGGGGAAAACCGATCCCTTTGAGGACGCGGTGGACTATAACATCAAAGACTGGACCAGCTATCGCAGCGGCGACGAGATGGCCCGGCAGCTCAGCGCGGAGGGCTATACCATAGGCACGGTGAGGGAGCTTTTGCCGGAGTACTCAGCAAACGGAAATGTGATTGCCATGACCTATATTGACGATCAGGGGAAGAGCCTTCGGCTGGAGGGCCGGGACAGCTATTCTCTGATCCGGCTCAATAACTGCCGCTTTACCGTGGAGAGCGACGGATACAGCTTTGTTTTTCGCGGCGACGGCTGGGGCCACAACTGCGGAATGAGCCAGTGGGGAGCCAACGCCATGGCCTCGGTCTACGGCTATGACTGCGAGGATATCATCAGATTTTATTTTACCGGAGCGTATATAGGATGAAAAAAAGCGACTTTGATTTTGAGCTTCCTGAGGAGCTCATTGCTCAGACACCCATACAGCAGCGGGATCACTCCCGGCTGATGCACCTGGATAAGCAGACGGGGGAGATCAGCCACGAGCACTTTTATGATCTGCCCAGGTTTTTGAAAAAAGGGGACTGCCTGGTGCTGAACGACTCCCGTGTACTGCCGGCAAGGCTGATCGGCTGCCGCTCTACCGGCGGGAGCGTGGAGCTGGTTCTGCTCCGCGACCTGGGTGAGGGACGCTGGGAATGTCTCAGCCGCCCGGGGAGAAAGACAAAGCCCGGCACGGAGCTGAGCTTCGGCGGCGGGGAGCTGACTGCCACGGTGGAAAGCGTGGCCGAGGGCGGAAACCGGATCGTAAAATTCCACTATGAGGGCATCTTCCTGGAGGTTCTTGAGCGGCTGGGCAAAATGCCCCTGCCGCCCTATATCAAGGAGGAGCTTCAGGACGCGGAGCGGTATCAGACCGTGTATTCACGGGAGATCGGCAGCGCAGCCGCGCCTACGGCGGGACTGCACTTTACCAGGGAGCTTCTGGCCCAGATTGAGGCCATGGGCGTCAATGTCTGCTATGTCACCTTGCATGTGGGTCTGGGCACCTTCCGCCCGGTAAAAGAGGATGAGATTGAAAACCACGAGATGCATTCGGAGTTCTGTATCATCCCGGAGCGTACAGCCCGGATCGTGACGGAGACAAAGAAGGCCGGAAACCGGGTCATCGCCGTGGGCACCACCTCCTGCCGCACCCTGGAGAGCTTTGCCCAAGAGGACGGCAGCCTGCCGGTAAGCTCCGGCTGGACCAATATTTTCATCTACCCCGGCTATCAGTTCAAGTGTATCGACGCGCTGATCACCAATTTCCATCTGCCGGAGAGCACCCTTATCATGCTGGTGTCCGCCCTGGCGGGCAGAGAGCATGTGCTGAACGCATATAAGTGCGCCGTGGAGGAGCGGTACAGATTCTTCTCCTTCGGCGACGCCATGATGATAGAATAGGAGAATTTGATTTGTTCAGGCTTCTTAAACAGGAAGGCCGCGCCAGACGCGGCGAATTTGAAACCCCTCACGGCCTTGTCCAGACCCCGGTTTTTATGAATGTGGGCACCCAGGGGGCAATCAAGGGCGCGCTCTCCGCCCGGGATCTGAGAGAGATCGGCTGCCAGGTGGAACTGTCCAATACATACCACCTGCATGTACGGCCGGGAGACGGGCTTATCAAGGAGCTGGGCGGACTGCACCGCTTTATGACCTGGGACGGCCCCATTCTCACCGACAGCGGCGGTTTTCAGATCTTCTCCCTGGCTCAGCTGCGTAAAATCACCGAGGAGGGCGTCAAGTTCAACTCCCATGTGGACGGGCGGCACATTTTCATGGGCCCGGAGGAGAGTATGCGGATTCAGGCAAATCTGGGCTCAGACATCGCCATGGCCTTTGACGAGTGCATCAAGATCCCCTCGCCCAGGGATTATGTCCAGCGCTCCTGCGACAGGACCTTCCGCTGGCTCCAGCGCTGCAAGAAAGCCCTGGAGGAGTATAACAGCATGGACGACGCGGTAAACCCCGGGCAGATGCTCTTCGGCATCAACCAGGGCGCCACCTTCAAGGACATCCGCGTAAGCCACATGAAGCAGATTGCCGAGCTGGACCTGCCGGGCTACGCCATCGGTGGCCTGGCGGTGGGGGAGACCCACCAGGAGATGTACGACACCATCGAAGCGGTGGAGGAGCATATGCCCAAGGACAGGCCCCGCTACCTGATGGGCGTGGGCACCCCCGGAAACATTATCGAAGCCGTGGCGAGGGGCGTTGACTTTTTTGACTGCGTCATGCCGGCCAGAAACGGACGCCACGGGCACCTGTTTACCTGGAAAGGCATCATCAACATCAAAAACGAAAAGTACGCCAGGGATCTGCTGCCCATTGACCCGGAGTGCAGCTGCCCGGTGTGCCGGCGTTATTCCCGGGCCTATATCCGGCACCTGTTCAAAGCCGAAGAGATGCTGGCCATGCGCCTTGCTGTGGCCCATAATCTGTATTTTTACAATGATCTGATGGCAAGGATCAGAGACAGCCTGGATCAGGGCTGCTTTGCGCAGTTCAGACAGGATTTCTCGGAAATTTTGGATAAACGGATATAAGCATCTTGAAATTGAAGTATTTTGCATGTATAATACAAGAAACACTGTTTTGGAGGTAAAAACACAATGACTTTATTGCTCACAGCAGATGCGACAGCGGCCGGCGGCGGTATGTCCATGATCATTATGCTGGTGATCATGTTCGCCATCTTCTATTTCCTTATTATCCGTCCGGAAAATAAGAGAAAGAAAAAGACTGAGGAGATGCGCGGCAGCCTGAGCATCGGCGACGAGATCACCACCATCGGCGGAATCGTCGGCAAGATCGTTCAGGTCACTGAGGACACCATCACTTTTGAGACCGGTGAGGACAGAGTCCGCATCCAGACCAAGAAGTGGGCCGTATCTACCACCGCAAAGATGGAAGCCGCAGAAGCTGAGGCCAAAAATAAAAAGCGCAAATAATTCTTTGCATGAAAAACACCCCCGTCAAATAGGATTGTAACGATCTTAATTGACGGGGGTGTTTCTTTCTTATGGAATCCGACAAAAACAGACTTGAGCTGCTCTTTCTTCTGAAGGCTGCAGGGGTATGGCTGATGGCGGCAATGCTCCTGCTCCTTGCCGGCGCTGGGATTATCAGTGCCATGAATCTCAGCTCCTCGTCCGTGGCCTATTTCAGCGCGGGCGTCAGCTTTCTTTCGGCCTTTGCGGCGGCTTATTCCGCCTGTGCCGGGAAGGATGGCAGATGGAAATGCGGCCTGCTCATCGGCCTTGTGCTGACTATACTGCTGCTCATGCTGGGTTTTATCGTTGAGGGCAGGGAGCTGAGCGCAGACGGCGTGCTGAGTGTGGTCAGCTTCACCATGACCGGCGCACTGGCAGGCGGAATATTTGCCCCCGTAAGCAGAAGCAACAGGGGAAAGCGCGTTTTCCGGAAAAAGAGGAGCAAGCCCTGATGAGGTTTACATAACAATACTACATGGCAATCCCTGAAAAAAAGCGCGTTCAGACGGAAAACTATATGTAGTACGCCGCCTTACGGGTTGACACTATAACTTGCCTACACAATATTCTGCCTATTTTAAAGTTGACATAAGGAGAAAAATTTTTTGAAAAATCGAAAAAAGTACTTGATAAATTTGAGCTTTTGTAATATATTGTTACCACAACGTAGTTATGTTAATCATATTTTTATGCTTCCCGGTTTCAAAGCGGTGACAAGATATGAATAGTCAGCGAATCCATTCCAACTATTCTCTTCTGGTCTTTGTATTCTTTATCGCCGGAGGCATTGTGGTGTCCCTGACCTTTGCGGATTTTCCCGAGATCCAAAGCGCGTTGCAGCCTTCGGGCAGTTATGGCCTTCTGCTTGCGCCCATCGGTCTGTCATTCTTTCTTGCCATGACCGTTTTCGGCGTTTTTTTGCTGCCATTCTGCAGCTTCGCCTGTGGGGCGGCTGTTGCTTACCTTGCCCAGAGCATTCTTTCGGCGGGAAATGGTTTCGGCGATTACCGCGATATCTGCGCATTTCTCTGTGTTCTTGTCCCGACTTTTTTTGTGGTCTGCTCCGGCGGGATGCATATATCCGCGATGATCCGGGAAACCGTTGCAAAGGCCAAGCCTCAGTTCAAAAACGCCTTCAGGTCATATAATCTCGCGGCTGTCCTGTCTGCCGCGGCTGTATGCCTGGCGGGATATATCATCCAAAAGATATAAATAAAAATGATGAAAGGAGGGCGTTTGGATGCTTAACAGCGAATGCATTGAAATGTTTGAAAAGTATCTGCGGGAGGAAAAGAAATCCTCTTCCAACACCCTCAGTTCATATCTTCGCGATATCAGGCAGTTCGGGGCTTATCTTGACCTGCATACGGATACGGACATCGTATCCGCCACGGAGGATGAGCTGTCAGAATACATAAACTGGCTGAAAGGCCAGGGGAAGTCCGTGGCCACGGTATCGCGGTGCATTGCCTCTCTGAAATGTCTTTATTCCTATCTGACAATCAGGCAGATCATAGCAGAAAACCCTGCGACAAAGCTGGTTCCGGACAAGGGGGAGCACAAGCTGCCCCAGATCCTCACCAGCCAGGAGGTGGATCTGCTTCTGGAACAGCCGGAGTGCATCGACGCAAAGGGCTACCGGGACAAGGCCATGCTGGAGCTGCTGTATGCCACGGGCATCCGGGTAACGGAGCTCATTAACCTGGACATTACCGACATCAACCTGGCCGCCGGGGTTATCCGCTGCCGTACCCGGGATAAGGAGAGATTTATCCCCATGTATGCCAAGGCGGTCAAGGCGCTCAGCGACTATGTGACCCTTGTCCGTCCCCAAATGATCGCGCTGCCGGATGAGCCGTCCCTGTTTGTCAATGTAAACGGCGAGCGCATGTCCCGCCAGGGCTTCTGGAAGATCATCAAGTATTATCAGAAGAAGGCGAATATTGAGAAAGATATTACGCCCCACACGCTGAGACATTCCTTCGCGGCCCATCTGCTGGAAAACGGCGCGGATATCCACGCCATACAGGAGATGCTGGGCCACGCGGATATCTCCTCCACCCAGGTCTATACTCAGCTGGTCAAAAAACAGCTGAAGGATGTCTACAACAAGGCCCATCCCCGTGCCTGAACGGAAGTCTTACACCGGCGTCGGAAGACGCCGGTGTAGTTTTTGGTTGCCATCATGTCCGGTTTATGATAAAATAAAACACAGTGCTAAGGACGTGATAGGATGAGAATACTGGGTCTTGACCCGGGCATTGCCACCATCGGCTTTGGACTGATCGAGTCAGACCGCAGCAAATACAGCCTGGTGCGCTGCGGCGTTATCACAACGCCGGCCCATACCAGCCTGGCAAGCCGCCTGGAACAGATCTATAATGATCTTACGCAGCTTCTTGAGGCCTTCAAGCCGGAGGCCGTTTCCATTGAGGAGCTGTTTTTCAACACCAATATCACCACGGGTATTGCCGTGGCCCACGGCAGGGGAGTGATCCTGCTGGCCTGCCAGCAGGCGGGGGTGAAAATTTATGAATATACGCCGCTTCAGGTCAAGCAGGCGGTGGTGGGCTACGGCCGCGCGGAAAAATCCCAGGTGATGGACATGGTCAGGCGCCTGTGCAATCTGAAAGCCCCACCCAAGCCTGACGACGCGGCGGACGCTGTGGCTCTTGCCCTGTGTCACGCAAGAAGCTCCACATCATTACTGTACAGGGGTGAGAGAGAAGAATGTTCTACCATATAGAAGGAAATCTGGTTGAAGTCGGACAGAACCTTGCGGTTATCGACTGCGGCGGCGTGGGCTACGCGCTGAATGTAACGCTGAACACCCTGTCCTGCATTAAGCCCGGTGAAAAAACAAAGCTGTATGTTTCGGAGATCATCAAAGAGGACGCCTTTGACCTGTACGGTTTTTATACGAAAAGCGAGAAGCGCTGTTTTGAGATGCTTGTCTCCGTATCCGGCATTGGCCCCAAGGCCGCGCTGTCCATTCTCTCCGCCAATACGCCGGAGGGACTGGCCCTTGCCATCATGAATAACAACGAAAAGGCCCTGACAGTGGCTCCCGGCATAGGCAAGAAAATTGCCCAGCGTGTGATCCTGGAGCTGAAGGATAAAATCAGCAAGGATAACGGCCCGGTGGATATGCAGCTGCCTGTGCCCAGCACACCGGCGGAGAGCGGCGCGGTGAATGACGCGGTAGCCGCTCTTACGGTACTTGGCTACAGCAGCTCGGAGATTGCACCGGTTTTAAAGAAAATAGACACGGCGGCGCTCAGCACGGAGCAGATCATCAAGGCTGTACTCAAGCAGATGGTCAAGTAAGAGGAGAGGCCTATGAGCATCAATTTTTCAGATGAGGCTAACGGCGAGATCATTACCACCACGGCAAGCCTGCCCGAGGACAACAATGAAGGCTCCCTGCGCCCCAGAAGCATAAATGAATATATCGGCCAGGAAAAGGCGAAAAATAACCTGAGCATTTTTATCAACGCGGCCAAAATGCGGGGCGAACCACTGGATCATGTGCTGCTCCACGGCCCCCCGGGTCTGGGCAAGACTACGCTGGCCGCGGTCATCGCCAACGAGATGGGCGTAAATATGCGCATTACCTCCGGCCCGGCCATTGAAAAGCCCGGCGATCTGGTGGCCATGCTCACCAACCTGAATGAGGGTGACATCCTTTTTGTGGATGAGATCCACCGCCTTAACCGGGCCTATGAGGAGATCCTCTACCCGGCAATGGAGGACTACGCCATCGACATCATCCTGGGTAAGGGCCCTTCGGCAAACTCCATTCATCTGGATCTGCCCCATTTTACCCTGATCGGCGCCACTACCCGCTCCGGCCAGCTCACCGCCCCCTTGCGGGACCGTTTTGGTGTCTCTCTGCGTCTGGAGCTGTACAGCCCGGAGGAGCTGACGCGCATTGTTGTCCGTTCTGCCGGTATTCTGAATGTGGAGATCGAGCCGGAAGGTGCCTTTGAGATCGCCTCCCGCTCCAGAGGTACGCCCAGAATCGCCAACCGTCTTCTGCGCCGCGTCCGGGACTATGCCCAGGTCCGTGCAGACGGCGTCATCACAAAGCCTGTGGCGGATATGGCCCTCTCCAGCCTGGAGGTGGACAAGATGGGCCTTGACGCCCTTGACCGCCGTATGCTCCGCAGTATCATCCAGTATTATAACGGCGGCCCGGTAGGTCTTGAGACCCTGGCAGCCACCATCAATGAAGAGGCTGTGACCCTGGAGGACGTGTACGAGCCCTATCTGCTTCAGCATGGCTTTTTGACCCGTACACCCCGTGGCCGCTGCGTCACCAGAAAAGCTTATGAGCACCTGGGAATCGAGTATATGGGCCAGCAGCAGATGGATTTTTCGGTTTAATTTCAAATAACTTGCAAAAATCTATTGACTTTGAACAATGTTGATGTATAATACCAGGTGTATATTTGGTGACAATGGTTGGATAACTATGTTTGACTATGCTGGCTTTTCTGATGCTCAACTTCAGCGTCTGGCCGCCGCCGGTGATCGGGTCGCAGAGGAAGAACTGGTAAAGAGATACATGCAGCTTGTCCGCGCGTGTTCAAGACCTCTTTTCCTCGCCGGGGGAGACAGCGAAGACCTTATTCAGGAGGGAATGTTCGGACTTCTCTCCGCCATAAGGGAGTTTGACCCGGACAACGGCACGTCTTTCAGAACTTTTGCAGAACATTGCATCAAAATGCGCCTGTATTCAGCAATCAAATCCGCATCCCGTATGAAGCATTTCCCGCTCAACGACGGCATGTCGCTGGAGCAACTCTCAGAAGAATCCAATTCTCAGTTATCGGCTTGCAATGAAAGCTTTCACCGTATGCCTGAAGATCTGATTCTGGCCAGAGAGAGCAAGGAAGAACTTTATAACGCCTTATCAAATTGCCTTTCAAAGCTTGAGTCAAAAGTGCTTGATTTATTCCTTGACGGGCTGTCATATCAGGACATTGCATCCCGGCTGGGTAAGGATACCAAGTCTGTGGACAATGCAGTGCAAAGGATCAGGCACAAGCTGGCGCGGAACCCTAAAATTGGCGAAATCAGCTTTAGCTGAACGCAAATAAAGCCGATAACGGCACATCTATCAAAAGAGAGGATTCAAAATGTACGAAGACAAAACTTTAGTATGCAAAGAGTGCGGCAATCAGTTTGTATTTACCGCCGGTGAGCAGGAATTCTACGCAGAGCGCGGATTCCAGAACGAGCCCCAGCGCTGCAAGGCATGCCGTGACGCACGCAAGAACGCAGCCCGCGGTCCCCGCGAGTTCTTCACTGCAACCTGCGCAGCATGCGGCGGCGAGGCAAAGGTTCCCTTCGAGCCCAAGTCTGATCGCCCTGTATACTGCAGCGAGTGCTTTGCCAAGATGAGAGAGCAGGCCTGAGTTGCTGACAAAAAGATTGGGGCGCTTGCTTTAAGCGCCCCAATCTTTTATTAAGAATAAAGAAAGGTGTATTCAATGGAAATCAAAAGAGAAACCCTTATTGCCGAGATCGTTGAAAACTGCCCCCAGGCCATGCCCGCCTTCCAGGCCATCGGTATGCACTGCATGGGCTGTGCCCTGGCCAGCGGCGAGACGCTGGAGCAGGCCTGCGCGGTACACGGCGTTGACCCCGACGAATTTATTGAAGAGCTGAAAGCTTTCCTTCTCACTGTCTGATCAAAAGCCGGATTTTCTCCGGCTTTTCTTTTTTGAGGGAGGATTCCATGAACAAAAGACTTGAAGAGATCTACGCGCTGATCGGTGAGGGCCGGGGACTTGTTGATGTAGGCACGGATCACGGCTATATTCCTGCAGCTCTTGCCAAAAGCGGCTATTCCGGAAAAATTATCGCCTCAGACATTAATCCCGGCCCCCTTCAGGCCGCCCGGCGCTCCGCTGAAAGCACGGGCGTTGCGGACAAGATTGATTTCCTCCTCTGCGACGGGCTGGACGGCTGCGACCCTTCGGCCATTGATACCATCGTGATCGCGGGCATGGGCGGCGATACCATCTGCGGCATACTTGACCGGGCGGAGTGGTGCATGACGCCGGACTATACCCTGATTCTGCAGCCCATGACCAAGGCCGAGGTGGTCCGGTACTGGCTTGCCTACAATGGTTATGAATTTTTGGATGAAGTGCTGGTCAGGGACGGCGGCATTATCTATCAGATCATCCGGGCCCGCATAAAAGAAAACACGCCCCTCTCTCTGGCGGAGCTGTTTACCGGAGAATTTTCCCTTGCCCGGAAAAACGCTCTTTTCGGAGAATTTCTGGATGATCTGATCTCTCGTTTTGAGACAGGGATTAAAGGACTTGAAAGGGCAAGGGACTGTGTGCCATGGAGTCTGGCGCTGAAAAAGCAGATCTGCGCCGAATTGCGGGAAATGAGGGAAAAAGCAAATGACGAAAATAAAGGATATCTATGATTTTCTCTGCAATATAGCCCCCCTGGAGCTGCAATGCAGTTTTGATAACGCCGGCTTTCAGACCGGCAGAGGCGACAGAGAGGTGAAAAAAGCCCTGCTGTCGCTGGACGTGACAGACTGGGTGATCGACGAGGCAAAGGAGAAGCAGGCCGAGCTGATTGTATCCCATCATCCGCTTCTCTTTACGCCGCTGAAGAAATTTACGGACGAGAGCAGAGACGGGGCAAAGCTGCTGCATCTTGCGGAAAACGGCATTGCCGTTATCTCCATGCACACCAACCTGGACATCGCTCAGGGCGGCGTGAATGACGTGCTGATCTCCTGTCTGGGCGCCACGGCCGAAAGAGGGCTGGACGAAGAAAACTGCGGCAGGATCGGTACTCTCCCTG
>JALFOM010000029.1 GCA_022782265.1 Clostridiales bacterium
CGACTGCGCCGAGGCCGCCGCGGTCATGCTGTTCTACCAGGTGGGCGAATGGTTCCAGAGCTACGCGGTGGGCAAAAGCCGCCGCAACATCGCCGCGCTGATGGATATCCGCCCTGATTCCGCCAATCTGGAAGCGGCGGACGGCACCTTTGAAGCCGTGGATCCGGACGAAGTGGCCGTGGGCAGCGTGATCGTGGTGCAGCCCGGCGAGCGTATTCCCATCGACGGCGAGATCCTTTCGGGCGCCAGTACGCTGGACACCGCCGCCCTCACCGGCGAGAGCGTGCCCAGAGACGCCGCCCCCGGAGACGAGGTCATCAGCGGCTGCATCAACCTGACGGGCGTGCTGCGCATCAGAACCACAAAGGCCTTCGGCGAGTCCACCGCGTCCAAAATTCTGGAGCTGGTGGAGAATGCCAGTTCCCGGAAATCCCGGTCCGAAAACTTTATCTCCCGGTTTGCCCGGGTGTACACCCCCGCCGTGTGCTTTTCTGCACTGGCCCTGGCGCTGCTGCCGCCGCTGGTGCGGCTGTTTATGGGGCTTCCGGCGGACTGGGGCGACTGGGTCTACCGGGCCCTGACCTTCCTGGTCATCAGCTGCCCCTGCGCCCTGGTCATCAGCATTCCCCTCAGCTTCTTCGCCGGAATCGGCGGGGCCAGCAGTGCGGGCGTGCTGATTAAAGGCTCCAACTACATGGAGACCCTGGCCCAGGTGAAAACCGTGGCCTTTGACAAGACCGGCACCATGACCCAGGGGGTCTTTGAGGTCAGCGGCATCCACCACAGCAGCATGGAGGAGGCAAAGCTTCTGGAATACGCCGCTCTGGCGGAGAGCTATTCCAGCCACCCCATCAGCCAGAGCCTGCGCCGGGCCTGGGGCGGCGAGCCGGATAAAAACCGGGTTGCCGACGTGACCGAGCTCAGCGGCAAGGGCCTGACCGCCAAGGTGGACGGCAGGACTGTTGCCGTGGGCAACGCAAAGCTCATGGAGCTGCTGGGCGTGGAATATAAAGAATGTCACAGCGTGGGCACGGTGGTCCATGTGGCGATCGACGGCGCCTACGCCGGCCATATTCTGATCGCCGACATGCTGAAACCCACGGCGAAGAGCGCTGTTTCCGCCATGAAGGCGGCGGGCGTGAAAAAAACCGTTATGCTCACCGGCGACGCCCACGCAGTGGCTGCCCAGACGGCGGGCGAGCTGGGCGCGGACGAGTTTTACGCCGAGCTTCTGCCCGGCGACAAGGTGGACCGGGTGGAAAAGCTGCTGGGGGAGAGCCGGGCCAAGGAAAAGCTGGCCTTTGTGGGCGACGGCATCAACGACGCGCCGGTGCTGTCCCGGGCGGACGTGGGCATCGCCATGGGCGCTCTGGGCTCCGACGCGGCCATCGAGGCGGCGGACGTGGTGCTGATGGACGACGACCCCATGAAGATCGCCAAGGCCATCAATATTGCGAAAAAGTGCATCCGTATCGTGTATGAAAACATCGTTTTCGCCATCGCCGTGAAGCTGGCCTGCCTGGTGCTGGGCGCTCTGGGCGTCACCAACATGTGGGCCGCCATCTTTGCCGATGTGGGTGTGATGGTCATCGCGGTGCTCAACGCCATCCGGGCCCTGCGGGTAAAGAAGCTGTGAAAGGAGAAGGACAATGACACATGACCACAGCAGCGAATGCTGCGAAGCCGTGGAGGTACACGAGGACCTGCTGAAGCTCGTGCGGGAGAAGCTGCCGGCGGAGGAGAGCCTGATGGACCTGGCAGAGCTGTTCAAGGTCTTCGGCGACTCCACCAGGATCAGAATACTGTTCGTGCTGTTCGAGGCCGAGGTCTGCGTCTGCGACCTGGCGGAGGCGCTGAGCATGACCCAGTCCGCCATCTCCCATCAGCTCAGTATTCTCAAGCGCAACAAGCTGGTCAAGAGCCGCCGTGAGGGCAAGTCCATGTTCTACTCCCTGGCCGATGACCATGTGCGCACCATCGTCAGCCAGGGCATGGAGCATATCGAGGAGTAAAATCTGACCCTTCTTTCTCATTGAGCAAACAAAGCAGAAAAAGCCCTCTCCGGCGTTAGCCGGAGAGGGCTTTTTCTGCTGCGTCGATCAGGTGTTTTGCGAGAACCGCGGTGGTGACGGCGCCTACGCCGCCGGGGACAGGGCTGAGACGGCGGACGATGGGTTCCGCCTCGTCAAAGCGGACGTCGCCGCAGATGCGGCCGCGCACCGCATTGATCCCCACGTCGATCACCGTCTGGCCGGGGGACAGATGCTCCCTGCCGATCAGCCCGGCACTTCCGGCGGCGGCAATGAGGATATCCGCCGCCTGACAGAGCCCGGGAAGATCACGGCTGCGGCTGTGGCAAAGGGTGACGGTGGCGTCCCTGGCCTGGAGCAGCATGGAAAGGGGGCGGCCTACCACAAGGCTTCGCCCGATCACGGCAACGTGCTCCCCCGCAAGATCAATACCGTAGTGATCCAAAAGCGCAATGCAGGCCTGAGCGGTACAGGGCGGATAGCCGCTGCCCGCGCCGGTAAATACCGCGCCCAGGGCTGTGGGCGTTATCCCATCCACGTCCTTTTCCGGTGCAAGAGCGGCGCAGACGGCCTGTTCGTCAATAGAAGAGGGGAGAGGGCGCAGAATCATGCAGCCCTGAATGTCCCCGCGGCGGTTGATCTCCTCCACAAGGGCCAGAAGCTCAGCCTGAGAAGTACTGTCCGGCAGGGCAAAGCATTCCGCCTCCGCGCCGATGCGCTTCAGCACCCGCTGGGCGCTGTGCTGATAGGCCAGCTGGCTGCCCACCTCCCCAAGACGGATCATGGCCAGCCTTGGCGTTACGCCGGCGGACTTCAGCCTTTCCACCCGGGGAATAAGGCTTTGGATTATGGCCTCCGCTACAGGAGCGCCGGTGAGAATTTCAGCCATTTTTGCCCTCCTCACGGAGCAGGGACAGCACCTGGCCGCTCACCGCTCTTGCCCCTGGCAGATAGTCGTCCAGCAGCCGGGAGGCGCCCAGAGCCACGGCGTCTGCCTCCGGGTCCCCTTTCAGGGATTTTGTATTGACAAAGACGTTCATTGCCGCTGCCTCCAGCGCCCCGGCGCAGAGGGCGGCGGCGCAGCCCACATCGGAAAGCATCAGGCGGCTGCAATGTTGAAGCAGCGTTTCCAGCAGCGCCGTACATTCGGCCAGGGCCTCCATCATCTCCGCAGGGGCCTTGCAGGCGGCAAGGGTCGCCCGGCGCAGGGTCTCCGCCCGGCCCGGCTCATCCTTGGGGATGGCGTAGGCCTTTGAGAGCGGCACGAAGCCCTCCGCGTCCGCGTCAATAAGCCGGAGCAGGGCTCCGCGCAGGGCGTCAGCGCGGGCGATAAGCCCGTTGAGTTCCCCGGCCCGGTCCGCGAAAGCGGGCTTTGACGCGGTGAGCCTGGCGGCCATTGCGCAGAGAGCGGCAGCCAGCGCCCCAGCCAGGGCGGCAGCCCCGCCGCCGCCGGGTACAGGTGCGGAAGAGGCCAGGGCGGTACAGAAATCCATACAGCTTTTTTCGGTAAGATTTTCGTTCATGTTCATTCTCCACAGATGATTTTGCTGACACTATAATAATCAATACAGCGCTGCATGTCAAATAAAGAAGAGGCTCCCATTTGGAAGCCTCTTCAGCTTGTCAAAAAAGTCCTGTTAGGGCTTTTTTGACCGCTTCAGCCGCCGAGCGTTTTGAATTCTTCAAAACGCTGCTTCGCCCAAAAAGCTTGAAAAATCAAGCTTTTTTGCGGCGGGTTATTGGACTGCGAGGTGGG
>JALFOM010000048.1 GCA_022782265.1 Clostridiales bacterium
TTAAGCATAGCACATCCCCTCAAAACAATATTTTGAGGAAACAGGCAGGGACTGGACACTCACTGAAAGAGTGAAGTAGTCTGTCTCTCCAAAGATAAGTTTACAGGGTGCATAGCCCTATTTATTTGTGCTTGAAAGAGTGTCCGGCACACATAATGATACGGTCAGTCAGCAGACTGTGCCCACTCACCTCCACGTGCTCTGTAGTGTGCCTGCTTCCTCAAGCTTATTCTAACAAAATTCTACAAGCTGCGTTAGGGGAAATCCAGTTTCATGCTGTTTTGTGCCTTGGAGCGCAGCGGAAAGGAATGGTCATAATGATGAACTATCAGAGCACACGCGGAAAAATTGTTGTAAGCGACACCCGGGCGGTCCTTCAGGGGATGGCCCCTGACGGCGGGCTGTTTATCGACCCGGAGATCAAAAACATTGACTTTGACTGGGAGAAGTGCCTTAGGCTGGACTCTCTGGGCATGGCCCGGATGATCCTGTCGGCGCTGCTGCCCGGCTATAAAAATATGGAGGAGCTTGTCCGGAAAGCCTATACGGGGAAATTCCAGACGGACGATTTAACTCCCCTGGTGCCGGTAGGGGAGGACTATGTGCTGGAGCTTTTCCGGGGCCCCACCTCCGCTTTTAAGGACGTGGCCCTGTCTATGCTGCCCCAGCTGATGACCGCGGCAAGAGCGCAGGAGGGCATAAAGGACGAGACGGTGATCCTCACCGCCACCTCCGGCGATACGGGCAAGGCGGCGTTGGAGGGCTTTCACGATGTTGAGGGCACCAGGATCATTGTGTTTTACCCCCACAACGGCGTCTCCGCCGTGCAGAAGGCCCAGATGGTGACCCAGACCGGCGCCAATGTGAAGGTCTGTGCCGTCAGAGGAAATTTTGACGACTGCCAGCAGGGCGTGAAAAAAGCCTTCGGGGAGATCAACACGAAGGGACTGCTCACCGGCAGCGGCATGAGCCTGTCCTCCGCAAACTCCATCAATATCGGCCGGCTTGCGCCCCAGGTGGTGTATTATTTCATCGCCTATGCCAAGCTTCTGGGCCTTGGCAGAATCAAAAAAGGCGATTTGGTGGACTATGTGGTGCCCACCGGCAACTTCGGCGACATTCTGGCAGGCTATTTTGCCAAGCTCATGGGTCTGCCTGTGGGCCGCCTGGTCTGCGCCTCCAACGCCAATAGGGTGCTGACAGACTTCCTCAATACCGGCGTGTACGACCGGCGGCGGGATTTTATCCGCACCAGCTCGCCCTCCATGGATATTTTGGTGTCCTCCAATCTGGAACGGCTGCTGTATCTGGCGGCGGAGGGAGATACGGCGTATGTCTCCGCCTGCATGGAGGCCCTGGCTAAAGACGGGGTATATCAGGTCAGCGACAAGGTGCTTCAGAATATCCGCCGGGACTTCAGCGCGGGCTGCTGCAGTGAAGCGGAGACGGAGAAAACCATAGGCCGCGTCTGGAGAGACTGCGCCTACCTCTGCGACCCCCACACCGCCGTGGCCTTTGCCGTGGCGGAGGAGTATAAAAAACAGCGGCAGGGCGGCGCGCCGGTGGTGGTGCTGTCCACGGCCTCACCCTATAAATTCCCGGCGGCGGTGCTCAAAGCCATCGGCGGCGGCACAGAGGGGGACGAATTTGCACAGATGGAGACCCTGAGCCGCATTACCAATACCCCCATACCCCAAAATCTCTCCGGTCTGCGCAGCAGGGAAGTGCTGCACAAGGACCTGATCGACAAGGATGACATGCTGAATTATATCCTTGATACTCTGAACATAAGGAAGTAAAGAAAAATGAAATTCAGAATTCCGGCAAGCTCCGCAAATTTAGGGCCGGGCTTTGACTGCTTCGGCATAGCCTGGCAGTGCTATAATGAGATCGAGTTTATCCCAAGGGAAGAAGGACTTGAGATCTCCGGCTGTGAGGAAAAATACTGTAATGAAGACAATCTGGCCTATAAGGCATACCGCGCCGTCATGGCCTGGGCCGGACAGCGGGAATCCGGGCTGGAGATCCGCTTCGGCAGGACCGATATCCCAGTGTCAAGAGGAATGGGCTCCTCCGCCGCGCTGATCGTAGGCGGCGTGGTGGCGGCAAACGCCATCCACGGTCTGGAGCTCTCCGGCAGCGAGCTGCTGGCCATTGCCACCTCCGTGGAGGGACACCCGGACAATATCGCCCCGGCGCTGTTCGGCGGCTTCACGGTCTCCGCCATGGACGGCATTGCCGCCATTACTACCCATTTTCCCATCAGTGAAAAATTGTTTTTCACCCTGCTCATCCCCGACTTTGAGCTTTCCACTGAGCTGGCCCGGAGCGTACTGCCTGTAAACGTGTCAAGACAGGACGCCATCTTCAACATCTCCCGCTCCGCGCTGCTCATCAAGGCGCTGGAAAGGGGAGACAGGCAGCTTATGCGCATTGCCCTTGAGGATAAGCTGCACCAGCCCTACCGGACAAAATTGATAAACGGATACGACAGTGCTGAGGCCGCGGCGAAAAAGCTCGACGCCATGGGCATCTGCATTTCCGGCGCAGGCTCCACGTTGCTCTGCATCGCCGACCGGCCGGAATTTTCCGCCGAAATGGAAAAAGAACTGAAGGAAAGCCTCCCCGGTTGGAAGGTCTTAGGGGTAAAGCCTGATCTGCAAGGCGTGAAGATGATATAGAATCTGATCCGAAAAAGCGGGAAATGCTGATATTTGCTTGAAAGTCGGGAAAGACTGTAATATAATAGCAAGGTCTTTTCAGGTAAAACTTCATCAAGGAGAAATAACATGGATCTGGATAATCTCATCGAACTGGGCGACTGCCCCATCTGCCGCGGACCGGGAATCATGAGCCACGAGGGCGGCTGGAATGTGCAGGTGGAGTGCGCCGATTGCAGCGCACACACGGTATATGTGGAATACAACACCGAGGAGGAGAAGCGGGAAGCCGAACGGCAGGTGGCCCATCTCTGGAACATCGGTAAAGTCATAAAGAGCGAAATTGGCGAATAAACCGTCCTGAAAAAAGCAAAAGGGTATGCGTCTTTCCCGGCGCATACCCTTTCATTCTGCCCGTTTTCGCTTTGCCGTTGACATTTTTTCTGTTTCAGAGTATAAACATATTGAAATAGTATGTTTATAACGCTGTCCGTAACATTGCAGGAAGGGAGTGAAAGCAAGTATGGAACAGCAGACAGCCGTGATCAAAGCGGTGTGCATCAGCGAAAAAAAGGGAGAGCAAAAGCATCCCGTGGAGGAGATACAGTTGCGGCCCCATCTGGGAATCGTGGGAGACGCCCATGCCGGCGACTGGCACCGGCAGGTCAGCCTGCTCAGTCAGGAGAGTGTGGACCGGCTGCAGGAAAAAATCAGCATCCGGCTTTTTCCCGGCGCTTTCGCGGAAAATATTCTCTGCGAGGGGATTACCCTCTATGCCCTCCCCGTCGGGACCCGGCTGAAAATCGGCAGCGCCCTGTGTGAAGTTACACAGATCGGGAAAGAATGCCACGCGGACTGCGCCATCCGGCGGCAGGCCGGGGACTGCGTGATGCCCCGTGAGGGAATCTTTGCTGTTGTGCTGGAGGAAGGCGTTGCCCGCCCCGGCGATCTGGTTTCCGTCATTTCCTGAGCGGCAGAGCTGTGCCTATCGGCGATTATGCGATTGACACGGCGAAAAAATAAGGGTAAAATAGTAACGATTAGCAAGAATTCCATAGAACATTGTTTTAAGGAGGAGTTTCTTTTGTCTGACGCTTTGAATATTATTCAGGACCCTACCCTGACCTATAAGCAGGAGCTGCTGGCGCTGGCCCGTCTGGGGGAGAGCACCGATGACAGCCTGCGTTATTCCGATGCCTATTATGAAGCCAAAGGAAAGGGCGCGCTCTGCGACCTGAACGAGGGCGTCATGCCCTATCGTCCCCGCTATATCTGCCCGGATTATGCGCTGCTGTTTCAGAAGGGCTGCGAATTTCTGGAGCTGGAGCCGCCGAAGGATCTGCTGGAGGCGCTGAACGTGCTGGAGATTTTCTACTGCCATGTTCCCTCCATCACCTCTTTCCCCGTGTACCTGGGCGATCTGGACAAACTGCTGGAGCCTTTTGTCATCAAGGAGGACCGGGCCTTTGCCAAGAAGGTGCTTGGCCTCTTCCTGCGCAATATTGACCGGGTACAGACCGACTCCTTCGTCCACGCGGACATCGGCCCCGAGGACAGCGTTACCGCCCGGATTTTGCTGGAGCTGACGGAGGAGATGCAGCTTGCCATCCCCAACCTGACGCTGCGCTATGACCCGGAGAAGACCAGCGATGACTTTGCCCTGGCCTGCATTAAGTGTATGCTCAAAACCGCCAAGCCCTCTTTTGCCAATCACCGCATGTTCACCGGTGAGTGGGGCGAGCGCTATGCCATCGCCTCCTGCTACAATGGCCTGACTATCGGCGGCGGCGGTTTCACCCTGCCCCGCCTGCGCCTGTATGAGTGCTCTCTGGGCGCCAAGAGCCCGGAGGACTTCCTGGAGCGGGAGCTGCCGCGGCATATCGACCTGCAGCTGGAGTATATGGATAAGCGCATAAAGTTTATTGTGGAGCAGTCCAGCTTCTTCAAGACCAATTTCCTGGTCACCGAGGGCTTTGTCAAGCTGGAGAACTTCACCGGCATGTTCGGCGTGGTGGGTCTGGCCGAGTGCTGCAACCATCTGCTGGGCATTACAGATAAGAAAAAGGGCTTCGGCATGAATCCGGAAGCCACCGCGCTGGGCCAGAAGATCATGGACGTGATCGACCAGCGGGTCAGGGAGCACGAGGCGCCTTACTGCGACGCCTACGGCCACCGCTACCGCCTGCACGCCCAGGTAGGCATCGACACCGACGGCATGGACGATTCTCCCGGAACCCGTATTCCCATCGGCGTGGAGCCCACCATGCTGGAGCAGCTGGAGGTCAACGAGAAGTTCCATCCCTATTTCCCCACGGGCACCGGCGATATCTTCAAGTTTGAGGAGACCTATCTGAAGACCCCGGACGCCATTCTGTCCATCATCAAGGGCTCCTTCCAAAACGGCCTGCGCTACTTCTCCGGCTATCTGGAGAACAACGACGTGGTGCGCGTCACCGGCTACCTGGTCAAGAAGAGCGAGATCGAAAAGCTCCGCGCCAAGAAGCAGTCTCTCAACAATGTAACGGTGTTCGGTATGGGCGCCCAGGATGGGGCTCACGCCCTTGACCGTCGGGTTCAGCATCATGAAGAAAGCGCCGGTTAATAAAATCATTCCCTTTTCGAATGTGGACGGTCCGGGCAACCGGACCTCCATCTTCTTTCAGGGCTGCCCGTTCAACTGCCTTTTCTGCCACAACCCGGAGACCATCCACATGTGTCAAAACTGCGGCGTCTGCGTGGAGAAGTGCCCTGTCGGGGCCCTGTCTGTTGACGCCCAGGGACAGGTACAGTGGGACAGCAGCCGCTGTGTTCAGTGCGACACCTGCATTAAGCTCTGCCCCCACGACGCTTCACCCAAGATCCGCTGGATGACGGTGGAGGACGTGATGGGGGAAATTCGCCGCAGCGCCCCCTATATCACCGGAATCACCACCTCAGGCGGGGAGTGTACCCTGCAAAACGAGTTTCTGATCGACCTGTTCACCCAGGTGCAGGCCCTGGGCAAGACCTGCCTGATCGACTCCAACGGCTCCTTCGATTTTGAAGCCGATCCCCGGGTGCTCTCGGTCTCCCAGGGCGTGATGCTGGATGTGAAGGCTGTGGAGACCCAGTGGAGCGATACCCTGATCTCCTATCCCCGGGAGCGGGTGCTGAAGAATCTGGACTATCTGCTCTCCGTGGGCAAGCTCTACGAGGTGCGCACCATCATTTTCCCGGGCCGGGGCAGGGATAACGAGGCCACTGTCCGCTATGTGGCAGAACATATCGGAGATAAGTGTTTTTACAAGATTATCCGCTACCGCCCCTACGGCGTGCGGGAGCGCTATCAGAAAATCCTTGGAGAGTTTGAGACCGAGGCGGACTATGCCGAAGGCTTTGCCCGGCTGGCCCGTGATCTGGGCGCGTCAAAGGCATATGTCGTATAAGGAAAAACAAAACGGAGTCCAAATGTCTGGACTCCGTTTTCGCGTCCGAATTGCAGGTGAAAAGCGTTCTATTTCGGGCACTGCCTTCCGGTGTGGTCAATGGTGTATTCGCCCGTGAGCAGCAGCTGGGATATGGGGACGATGGTGTAGCCGTCAGCCAGAAGGGATTCGATGATCCCGGGCAGCGCTTCCGGCGTATTTTCCGCCGCGTTGTGAAACAGCACAATGCTGCCGGGCTGCACATTTTTCAGCACCCGGCTCTGGATGTCCTTGGCGGACAGGCCCTTCCAGTCCAGACTGTCCACATCCCACTGGACGGCGGTGGTGCCTGTGCTGCTGACGGCCTTGATCACATGGTCGTCATACTCCCCGTAGGGGCAGCGAAACAGGGTGGGCGTCACCCCGGTGACGGCGGCGATCTTCTGGTTGCAGGCGGTCACGTCGGCCACGATCTCATCCTCGCTGAGCTTGGAGAAATGGGCGTGATTGGAGGAGTGGTTCATCACCTCGTTACCCGCGTCCGCAAGAGCCTTTACGGATTCGGGGTATTTATCCACCCAGTCGCCCACCACGAAAAATGTGGCGTGGATGCCGTATTTGTTCAGGATATCGATCAGCTGCTGTGTGTCCTCGTTTCCCCATGCGGCGTCGAAGGAGAGGGAAACCGCTTTATCCTCCCGCTGCACGCAGTAGATGGGCAGCTGCCGCTGGGTGGCCGAAGCGCCCACAATGGCCGGGTTGTTCACGGTCCAGAAGATGAGCACCACTGCCAGCACAAGCCCCACGCCGGAGAGGAATTTTTTGTATTTCATCAGAAATTTTCTCAGGTCAATCAAGCACATCACTCCTTTTGGTACATCCTATGACAAGCAGGCCTCCGATATTAGTCCGGTTTCGGTTGACAAAGTTAAGATAATTGGGATTTTCCGTTGTGAAGCGACGGCAAGTCATGATACAATAACAACATATGTTAACGGAAAATTCGGAAAAGGAGGCGCACATGGAAAGAAACAGCGAAAAATACTGTACCTATCTTCAGATTCTCCGCAAGGAGCTGATCCCGGCAATGGGCTGCACAGAGCCTATTGCGGTGGCCTACTGCGCGGCCATTGCGGGAAAGACCCTGGGCTGTCTGCCGGAGCGGGTGGAGATCGAGGCCAGCGGCAACATCATTAAAAACGTGAAAAGCGTGATCGTGCCCAATACCGACGGCCGCAGGGGCGTTGAGGCCGCTGCCGCCGTGGGCATCATCGCAGGGGACGACAGCGCAGGACTGGAGGTCATCTCCCATGTGTCCGAGGAGGACAAGCGCAGGCTGAGCGAATATCTGGATACAACACCCATCAGGGTCAGTCCCGCCCAGTCGGAGCTGGTGCTGGATGTGACGGTCAGTGTCTTTTCGGGAGACAGCAGCGCAAGGGTGCGCATCATCAACCACCACACCGGGTTAGCGCTCGTGGAAAAAGACGGTAAGGTGCTTTTTGAGGACGAGCCGGTGAACCCGGCCGCGGAGAGCGGGCTGGACTACGGGCTGCTCTCGGTGGAAGATATCTATGATTTTGCCCAGTCTCTTGACGTGGAGGACGTGGGGGAGCTGTTCGACAGGCAGATCGAATATAACTGCGCCATCGCCGGTGAGGGGCTGAACGGAGATTACGGAGCCAACATCGGAAAGGTCCTGCTGAACCAGGGAGACGATGTACACACCCTGGCCAGGGCCAAGGCTGCCGCCGCCTCCGACGCCAGAATGGGCGGCTGTGAACTGCCGGTCATCATCAATTCCGGCAGTGGAAACCAGGGGATCACCGTCTGCGTGCCTGTGGTGGAATATGCCATGGAGCTGGGCAGCAGCAGGGAAAAGCTGTACCGGGCTCTGGCCATTTCCAATCTGACCGCCATCCATCTGAAGGAGGGAATCGGCCGTCTCTCCGCATACTGCGGTGCGGTCAGCGCCGGGGCCAGCGCGGGAGCCGCCATCTCCTATCTGCGGGGCGGAAACCTGGACAGCATCTCCCACGCTTTGGTGAACGCGCTGGCCATCTCTTCGGGGATGGTCTGCGACGGGGCAAAGCCCAGCTGCGCGGCCAAGATCGCCGTGGCGGTGGACTCGGGACTGCTGGCCATGGAGATGTACGACGCGGGGCAGCAGTTTTACGGCGGAGACGGCATCATTCTGAAGGGTGTGGAGAACACCATCAGGAACGTGGGCGTTCTGGGCCGGCACGGCATGAAGGAGACGGACCGGACCATCATCGAGCTGATGACAAAATAGAATGGAAATTCCTCCTCTGCCCCTGTCAGGGCATACGCCTTTGCCTGACAGGGGCAGGGTTGTCGTGGACGGACGCACCTTTTTTAGGCGGAAAAGACCATCGGTCTTACGCCCAAAAAGCGCAGGACCAGAAGCAGCATAAAAGCAGAATAAGCGCCGTTATGGATTGCTCTGGCCGCTATTAAACCTGCAAAACAGATCAACACCGGATGAAACGCTCATCCCAAATGAATTGACATGATATTCGCTGTTTGTGGGGATGACATTTTCGGCAAAATGCTGTACGCTATGGACTGAGGTGAGATAGCATGGACCCAATCAAAACAGGAAATTTTATCGCCCAATTGCGCCGCGAAAAGGGGCTGACCCAGGAAGCGCTGGGGAACAGACTGGGCGTCACCAACAAGACCATATCCCGCTGGGAAAACGGAAACTATATGCCGGATATTGAAATGTTTCAGGTTCTCTCCGAACAGTTTGGCGTGAGCATCAATGAACTGCTTTCAGGCCGCCGTCTGAATGAAAATGCCTTCAGGGCAGAAGCAGACAGAAACATCATCGACATTTCAAAAGCCGGGGCATTCAGTAAAAAAGAACAGGCTGCATTCTGGAAAAGAAAGTGGCTGAAAGACCATATCTCCCTTGTGCTATTCTGGCTTGCCCTGTTTATGGCATTTTGCGTTTATGTTTATGTAAAAAAATATCTTATCTTTATCGCCCTGACACCCTTTGCCGCTATCGGAATATATGGCGTGATAAGGAATAAAATGATGATCTACATTGAGGCAAAACTCTATGATCTTGAAGTGAACCCCAAAAGTTAGACCGTTTTTCAAGTCAGAATTGATCAAGCGGCATTGACACGGACGATCAGGCAGAGACGCCTGGGCAGAGCGCCATCTCCACTGCCGGACAGCGCATTAGGCTGAGCAGATTATATAATCTCTTCACTGTGATATTGTGCAAAATGACAAAAATGAAAAAGCATGAGACGTTTTACCCCTTTTCGGCGTCTTTATTGATAGAAGGACAAAAGACAGAAAAGAGTGAGGGGTTTTATGATCAAGCTTGACGATATTCTTGCCATCTGCATTGCGGCGCTGCTGACGCTGTCCATATTGTTCTGTACAAAATTCATGGCCGTCCCGGAACCCGGCGGCGTGTATTATCCCGCCGAGCAGACGATCCAGGCGGACAGCTGAAAATGAATTAACCGGAGGCTTTGGCCTCCGGTTAATTCATTTTCATTTGTTATTCCTCCGGCAGGTGGATCTCCCTGATGGTGAAATCCTTGCCGCTCAGGATCGTTTTTTCAAAGCTGCCGCAGTTGGGACAGTAGCCCTCGTGCTCCACAACATTGAAGATCTCGTCACAGTCGTCGCACTCGGCCAGACCGGGAACGGTCTCCATAATCAGCTTTGTATCGCTGAGCATGGTGCCCTCTGTGACCAGCGGGTACACATCCTCAACATATTTCGGGATAATCAGCGACAATTCACCGATCTCCACAACGATCTCGCTGATGCTTTGAATATTGTTTTCGGCGGCAAAGTCCATGACGGTCCTGCACATCTGCCGTACAACGCCTATCTCATGCATGGGCGCTCACTACTTTCCGAAGCCGATCTTCTTTGCGGCGATGGTCCCCAGACGCACGGGCACATTGCCGGCAATACGGGCAAGGGTCTGGAAATAGGGGGTACCCACATTGTCGGTGATCTTCTCCAGGTGGATGGCGTCAAACTTGCACTTGGTGGTGCAGATGCCACAGCCTACGCACATGTATTCATCCACGGTCACCGCGCCGCAGCCAAGGCAGCGTTCAGTCTCTTTCTTCAACTGCTCCTCGGTAAATACGCCGCGCAGATCCTTGAAGGTCTTTTTCGCCTCAGCGGCAGCGCCGCCCACGGCCTTCTGCCGGGGCGCAGTGTCAAAGGACTCAATGGAGACGGCGGCGGTGGACACGTCCAGGGCCTTGTAATCCCTGCGGTCACGGCCGAAGTCCAGACGCTGGCCCGGATGGACAAAGCGGTGGATGGAGATGGCGCCCTCCTTACCGGCAGCAATGGCGTCAATGGCAAACTTGGGGCCGGTCACCACGTCGCCGCCGGCAAAGATGTCAGGCTCGCCGGTCTGGTAGCTGAGAGAATCCACATACACGGTGCCCTTGCGGCTAAACTGCATATTGGTCCCCGCGTCGATGCCGCCCATATCCACCAGCTGGCCGATGGCGGAAATCACGCTGCTGACAGGCACGGACTGGAATTTGCCGGTGCCTACGGGCTTGCGGCGGCCTTTCGCGTCGGCCTCGCCCAGCTCCATAAGCTCCACCTTCAGCTCCTGGGCCTTGCCCTTGCCGCAGATCTCCACGGGGGAGGCCAGGAACATGAACTTGACGCCCTCTTCCTCCGCCTCGGCGATCTCGTCGTCGGCTGCGGGCATTTCATCGCGGCCCCGGCGGTAGACGATGGTCACGCTCTCCGCGCCCAGACGGACAGCGGTGCGGGCCACGTCGATGGCCACGTTGCCGCCGCCGATGACGGCCACATTATTGCCGATCCCGGGCTTTTCACCCAGGTTCACGGCCTTCAAAAAGTCGATACCGGTGAACACGCCGGGCAGATCGTCTCCCTTGCAGCCCACGGCCATGCCCTTGGAGGCGCCGATGCCCAGATAGAAGGCCTTGAAGCCCTCCTGGCGGAGCTGCTGTATGGTGACGTCCGTGCCCACCTGAACGCCGGTTTTGAACTCAACGCCCAGCTCACGGAGAATGTCGATCTCGGCATTGACCACATCCCGGTCCAGACGGAAGCTGGGGATGCCCAGGGTCAGCATACCGCCCAGCAGCTTCTCCTTTTCGTAAACGGTCACAGGATAGCCCTTGACGGCCAGATAGTAGGCGCAGCTCAGACCCGCAGGGCCGGCGCCGATGACGGCGATCTTTTCGGGATAAGGCTTGCCGGTCTGGTTGAGCATCTTGGGCACATAGCGGGTGCCGGCCTCCAGATCCTTTTCGGCGATGAACTTCTTGATGTCGTCGATGGCGATGGGGGAGTCGATGCTGCCGCGGGTGCAGGCGTCCTCACAGGCCTTGTTGCAGATACGGCCGCAGACGGCGGGGAAGGGGTTCTCCTTCTTGATCAGCTCCAGGGCTTCGGTGTATCTGCCCTGGGAGGCCAGCTTGATATAGCCCTGAACGGGAATGTGCGCGGGGCACTGGGATTTGCAGGGAGCGGTGCCGGTGGAGACCACGTCGGTGCGGTTGGTACGGTAGTCCACGTTGTAATCGGACTTTTTCCACATGCTGTTCCGGAATTCGTCCGTGCTCACATCGCCCACGACAGGCTCCGTGGAGCAGAGCTTCTGCCCCAGCTTCAGGGCGTTCATCTGGCAATTTTCCACGCACTGGCCGCAGGCCACGCAGTTTTGCTTATCGACCCTGGCAACAAAGTTTGAACGCAGGCTGTCGGGCTTGCGGAAATACTCGCCGATGCGCAGGGCAAAGCAGGAACAGCCGCAGCAGTTGCAGATGGCGCTGGCGTCCTCAAAGCCGGGGGCCTGGTTGATCTCGTGGACAAGGCCGTTGTCCTCAGCGCGCTTGAGGATCTGATAGGCCTCCTCTTTGCTGACCTCGCGGTGTGCGCCGGTCTTTATGTAGGTGCGGGCGTTCTCGTTGAGGTACATGCACATATCCTCTTCCAGATGGCCGCAGCCCTCACCCATCAGACGGCGGGCACGGCGGCAGGAGCAGGGACCTACAGAGATGATCTCCGCCTTGTCGATCAGGGTTGAGATTTCATCGTAGGAGGCAGTGCGGGAGTTGTTCTCAATGGCGCTCATGACGGGCATGACCCGCATGAAGGACATGCCGGGGGCCATGACGGGGGCCAGAACGCCAACGCGGCGGCGGGTATACTCCTCAAAACAGCGGCCCAGATCGGGATATTTGTCGCACTGCTCACGGTTGGTCAGAATACCCTCCATGATGCCCGGGACCCAGATGGGGTAATAGTAGCCCGGTGCGCCGTCCACCGTTCTTGCGCGGATCACACCGCAGGTAACGAGCTTGTCAAGCTGCGTTTGGGTGAAATCCACGCTCTTTTTCGCGCGCCTTGCAATGTCCTCCGCCGTTCTGGGGGTCTCAAGACGCATGTGCATCATTACCTCGCACATATCGTCGCTGACAATAGGCGCAAGGATTCTGTACTCGGGATCGGAATAGGTGATACCGGTATAGGTCAGGCTTTCAAGGCTTATCTTCGTAGCAAGCTTCAGAATATTCGGTCTTTTTGCCATTTTACTCCACCTCTTCATATTATTTTGTGTGTTAAACTATTCTCATTATACCACCGCAAAGGCTTTTTCGCATTAGATAAAAACGAGGAAGTGTACAAATGGGGGAATAGCAAAAGGCGGCTTCCGTCTTCTTGATTTATTCATATCTTTAGGATATACTGACAGCGGTGATTGAAATGAAGGACAGTATATATGAGATCGAACGGAAATATCTGATCCGTTACCCGGACATGAAGCTGCTGAACAGCAGCGCCGATAAAACGGAGATCACCCAGACCTATCTCAGGAACCGGGACGGACGAACGGCAAGAGTGAGAAAGCGGGGACTGGACGGGGCTTACGTCTATACGCACACGCAGAAAACCCGGATCAGCGATGTGAAAAGGATAGAGCTGGAGCGGGAAATCAGCCAGGAGGAGTATACGCGCCTTCTGGAGGACGCAGACCCTTCACGCAGCGTCATCCATAAGGACAGATACTGCCTGACATACAGGGAACAAATGTTTGAAATTGACGTCTATCCCTTCTGGAACGACCGGGCCATCATGGAGATCGAGCTGGATGACGAGGGGCAGGAGATTATTTTCCCGCCGGAAATTCAGATCATCCGTGAAGTGACCTCGGATAAACGCTATACCAACTCTTCTCTTGCAAGGCAAGTACCCTATGACAACATATGAAAGGATATCAGCAATGAAAAAGATAATGGCATTGATCCTTGTTCTGGCTCTCGCGGCCACCATGTGCGCCTGCGACGGGCTGGAAAAGCTGGAGCAGGTGGAGCTTCCGCCTCTGCCCACCGTGGAGCCCAGTCAGGAGCCGGAGACCACACCGGAACCGGAGGAGAGTCCTGAACCCAGCCCGGAGCCGGCTGAGCTGGGAAACCGGGTGATCGTAAGCATAAAAAACAATACGGAGATCCACAACGCCCCGGATAACGAGGCGCAGCGCATACTGACCTTCTCCTATGACACGCCCCAGGTACATATTGAAGGCAACGACGCTGCGGCGGCGCTCATCAACGACCACATCGCCCTGCTGGACGAGCTGTATTATACCGGCACCGGTGAAGGCGGCGGGGTCAACGCCATGCTGGAAATGGCGCTGGACAACTACAGCTATTTTGTGGACACCGGGGCCGAAATCGGTCTTGAGTTTTCCAGCGACAGAACGGTGAAAATCTCCCGTGCAGACAGCAGCGTAATCAGCCTGGTGTTTACGACCATGACCTATACCGGCGGCGCACACGGCAATTACTTCGACAAGGGCTATGTGTATGACGCCCAGACCGGCGAACTGCTGACTCTGGATAAGCTCACTTCCGACTATGATGCATTTTCCGGCTTCGTTCAGGAATACATGCTCACCCTTGCAAAGGAAGACGAGACCTATGCAAGCCTTGAGCTGATCGAGGACCTGCCTTCTGCGCTCTCGGCGCTGCTTCGTGAAGGCTCATGGTACTTTGACGAAAACGGCCTTGTGCTGTTCTCTGATGTCTACGAGCTTGCGTCCTATGCGGAAGGGATTATCCGTTTCACCATTCCCTATACTGAGCTGGAGAATGTTATTGACGAAAAATGGCTGCCTGACGAGCGGCAGGGCGGGGACGGCGGCTTTGAAGTATCCCTGCAGAGCGATGTGCCCTCCGGCAGCGTGGAGATCATCGACAAGGTGACAGCGGACAGCGAGGGGCTGGAGCTCTGTCTCAAGGCTGTGGGAACGGTGTACGATGTCAGTATCAGCTCTGTTGAATATGCCGATTACAGCCACAAGTTCTTTGAGACGGCAAGCCACTGGGCCTGCAGCTATATGAACGACTGCGCCATCCAGCTGGTCACCCTCATCCCCGAGGGAATGCCCGATCTGATGATCAGCTATACCACGGCCGATGGCCTGCGCCATCACAGTCTGATCTCCCAGAGCGGCGTTGACGGCAGCATCAGTCTCACCGACGCGGAGAGCGTGGAAGCTATCGGATAAGCGATGTAAAACAAAGGCAGCACAGCGACGCTATGCTGCCTTTTTCAGCCATAAAGGTGAAAAGGAAGGATTGAAATGAAGCTTTATTTCAAACAGAGGCTGTTTTCCTGGTTTGACAGCTACGACATTTATAACGAGGCAGGGGAGACAGTCTATGTGGTGAAAGGTCAGCTCTCCTGGGGGCACTGCCTGAAAATCTACGACACTTACGGAAACGAGATCGGAACAGTCAAGGAGCGGGTATTGACCCTGTTGCCCAAGTTTGAGCTGTTTCTCCGCGGGCAGTATATGGGCTGCATCAGCAAGGAATTGACCCTTTTCCGCCCCAGATACAACATTGACTGCAGGGGCTGGCATGTGGAGGGCGACTTTTTTGAATGGGATTACCGGATTATGGATCGTTCAGGCCGCTGTGTCGCCACAGTTTCCAAGGAAATACTCAGACTGACCGATACCTATGTGATCGACGTCCGGGACGGGCAGGACGCCCTGTGTGTTTTGATGCTGGTTCTGGCCATCGACGCGGAAAAATGTTCACGGAATGACTGAGCGGAAAGCGCACATTGCTTCTCTTTTTTCTTTTTAAATTTCTACAGCTTATTTTAAACTGATTTGCAATTGTCCTGTATCTGTTATCTCTTATTTTTCAGTCTCAACCCATCTCTGAACG
>JALFOM010000051.1 GCA_022782265.1 Clostridiales bacterium
TACACCTCAAAAGGTTGCTTATCTAGTATACACAAGTCGACCGGGCTTGTCAACTGAAAAATGCAAAAAAGCGAAAGAAATTATTTTTGCTGCCGGATTTTACCTTTTCTTTCAGAATCCGCCCGGCGCACAGAAAAGAGGCAGGAGTGCTGCGGCTCCTGCCCCATCGGTTTTGCCGTGAAATTACAGATACTTTTTGATGCCCTCAGGCAGAGACTCCGGGGATGCGGACACCGTCACAACCACCTCAATGGCGTTGCCGGCAATCTTGTCGATATCGGCCAGCAGCTTGGCTGCGGCGTCCATATCGTGATCCACAATCTTAAGGATGCCGTCAAGGAACAGCTCGGTGATATCATAGTTGCCCGCCAGGACGCCGGCAATAAAACCATAAAGCATCTCAGCCCCCTGAATGTGGTACTCGTCCACATCCAGCAGACGGGCGGCATGGTTGATCTCGGTGGTGAGCTTCATGGACTTCTCGATCACCACGATGTTGCCGGACGTCGTCTTGGTGGCCTCGTTGATCATATCGATCATGGTCTTGGTCTTGCCGGAGCCTTTGGCGCCAACGATGAGTTTAATCATAAAAGGAACCTCCTTAATATTCAAAGCGAAGGACGCAGGTCAGGCTCAGCCCAATTTTGCTTCCAGTTCCGCTTTCCGATCCTCGTAGCCGGGCTTTCCCAGCAGCGCAAACATATTCTTCTTGTAGCTTTCTACACCAGGCTGGTCAAAGGGATTGACCGAGAGCAGGTAGCCGGAAACCGCGCAGGCTTTCCAGAAGAAGTAGATCAGGTAGCCCACATTGTAGGCATCCAGGGCATCCACTTCAATCACGCCAATGGGCACCCCGCCGTCGTTGTGGGCGAGGATGGTGCCTTCCATGGCCTTGCGGTTGACAATGCTCATATTCTGGTTGGAGAGGAAGTTCAGACCGTCAAAGTTCCCCTCCAGCTCCTCAATGTAAAAGTCTTCCCGGGTCTTCTTGATGTCCACATAGGTCTCAAACATGGTACGGCTGCCATCCTGCAGGAACTGGCCCATGGAGTGCAGATCGGTGGAGAAGATGCAGGAAGTGGGCATCAGACCCTTCTGGTCCTTGCCCTCGCTCTCGCCAAAGAGCTGCTTATACCACTCGTTCATCATGGTGAAGTCAGGCTCAAAGGCGGCCAGTGTCTCCACAACCTTGCCCTTGCGGTACAGGATGTTGCGGGTCATGGCATAGCGGTAAGCGTCATTGTCCTTGCTGCAAACGCTGAAACGCTCGCGGGCATCGGCTGCGCCCTGCATGAGAGCATCGATGTCGATGCCGGCGCAGGCGATGGGCAGCAGGCCAACGGCGGTCAGCACAGAGTAGCGGCCGCCTACATCGTCAGGCACCACAAAGGTGGGCCAGCCCTGGGCGTCGGCCACCTGCTTCAGGGTGCCCTTGGCACGGTCGGTGGTGGCGTAGATGCGCTTGTTGGCTTCCTCGGGGCCGACGGAATCTTCCAGCAGCTTGCGCAACACACGGAACGCCAGCGCGGTCTCGGTGGTGGTGCCGGACTTGGAGATGACGTTGATGGAGAAGCGCTTGCCCTTGGTGATCTTGATGATATCATTCAGGTAGGTCGGGGAGATGGTATTGCCGCAGAAATAAATCTTAAGGCCGTCCTCGGTCTCATTGTGGAACTGGCCCTTGACGGCCTCCACCACGGCACGGGCGCCCAGATAGGAACCGCCAATGCCGGCAACCAGCAGCACGTCAGAATCCTCACGGATCTTGGCGGCCGCCTCCTTGATGCGGGCGAACTCTTCCTTGTCATAGTTGACGGGAAGATCCAGCCAGCCCAGGAAGTCGTTGCCCGCGCCGGAGCGGCTTTCCAGTTGCTGATGAGCGAGTTCTACCTGCGGGAAAATGTGATCGTATTCTTCAGGTCGGATAAACTTTGCGAGATGTTTGCCATTATAACTGACACTCATCGATAAGTCCTCCTTGTTTAAATTTTAGTAATTCCATGATACCGTTTTCCCACCTGCTTGTCAAGCAAAATACCGGCGTTTTTCATTCGTTTTGCACAAAATCTTATGCTTCCAGCAGGAATCCATCAACAAGGCGACGGAAGCAGAAGCCAAAATCCCGCACCGCTACGTCCTGTGAGGCGGTAATGGGGCAGGTTTGCAGAATTCCCTCTTCGTTTTTGAGATTGAGGGTGCCCAGGATGGTCCCCTCGGTGACAGGAGCGGCGACGGTGTCGGGCAGATCCAGTTCAGCGGTGATGGTTGCGCCCTGCCCCTTGGGCATCAGGCACCGGTCCGGCGCGGTGTAGTGCAGGGCAACGGTCTCCTCCACGCCGTGGTCCACGGGGAGACTCTCGGGCGCGTCCGCCGGGACGGGAACCTCGGCGCTCTCATACATGGCAAAGCCGTAGTCCAGCAGCGTGGTGGCCGCCTCAAACCGTTCCTTGCCCGAAGTGGAGCCCAGAACCACCGCGATCAGACGCAGATTGTCCCGCGTGGCGCTGGCCGAGATGCAGACCCCTGCCTTGCCGGTGGTTCCGGTTTTCAGGCCGGTGATGCCGTTATAGCTCTTGAGCAGCTTGTTGGTGTTGACCAGCTGGGTAGCGCCGTCCCGCAGGGTATCCATCCAGACGGTGCAGTAATCCTCCACCTCAGGGTGATGAAGCAGCATTTCCCGGCTCATAATGGCCACATCCCGGGCGCTGGAAAGGTGTCCGTCCTCATCCAGACCGCAGGCGTTGCGGAAGGTGGTGTTTTCCATTCCCAGCTCTTTGGCCCGGGTATTCATGCGCTCCACAAACACCGGTTCACTGCCGCCCACATACTCCGCCACCGCCACCGCCGCGTCATTGGCGGAGGAAATGCAGATGGCCTTGAGCATCTCGTTGAGGGTGAGCTGTTCCCCCGGCTCCAGCCAGATCTGGCTGCCGCCCATGTGATAGGCGTGCTCAGACACCGGAACGATATCGTCCAGGGAAATTTTTCCGGCCTCCAGCGCCTCAAATGTCAAAAGCAACGTCATCACCTTGGTGATGGACGCGATGGGCCGCTGCTGGTCGGCGTTTTTTTCATAGAGGACAGTACCGGAATCCTCATCCATGAGGATCGCCGCCTCGCAGGGCAGATCAAAGTCCCGGTCCGTGGCCGGGACGACCTCCAGCGCCCCACAGGGCAACGTGCCCAGCGCCAGCGCCACGACCAGAACAAGGGCAAAGACCCGGTATTTCATGGCAGATGCCTCCCCCGCTTCGCAGTGTTTTGCTGTATTGTATGCAACCCCCGACCGCGAAATGCCCCCGCCCGGGGCCTTGTACTTTGGAGCGGATTTGTTTATAATGAGGAAAAACCGATGATTGAGGACAATTGCAATGCGTGTATCTTTTTATACCCTTGGCTGCAAGGTGAATCAGAACGAGACGGGCGCTCTGGCCCAGCTGTTTGAGCAAAACGGGTTTACCGTGGTGGAAAGCGGCGAGGCCGCCGATGTGTATGTGGTGAACAGCTGCACCGTAACCAATTTTGGCGACCAGAAAAGCCGCAAATGGCTGCGCCGCGCCAAGCGGGAAAATCCCGGCGCCGTGACTGTGCTCACCGGATGCTATCCCCAGGCCTTCCCGGAGGAGGCGGCGGCCATTGCCGAGGCGGATGTGGTCACCGGTTCAGGCAACCGCCGGTCCATTCTGGAGGATGTGATGCAGGTGGTCAACGGCGAGCGGGACAAGGTGGTGGACATCCGCCCCCATCAGAAAGGGGAAGCCTTTGAGGAGCTGCCCATGGACCGCTTTGCCGACCACACCCGGGCCTTTGTGAAAATTGAGGATGGCTGCGGTCGGCAGTGCGCCTACTGTGTGATTCCCCGCGCCCGGGGTCCGGTGCGCAGCCGAAGCGAACAGAGCATTCTGGAGGAGCTGCGGCGGCTGGCGGACGCGGGCTACCGCGAGGTGGTTCTGACCGCCATCAGCCTGCTGAGTTACGGCAGGGACACCGGCACCTGCCTGGCCGACCTGGTGGAGCGGGCCGCCGGGGTAGAGGGCATCGAGCGCATCCGGCTGGGCAGCCTGGACCCCGATCTGCTGACCGACCGGGACATTGCCCGCCTGGCTGCCGTGGACAAACTGTGCCCTCAGTTCCATTTAAGCCTGCAAAGCGGCTGTTCCAAAACGCTGCGCGCCATGCGGCGGCCCTACACTGCGGAACAGTACGCCGCTGTGGCGGACAAGCTCCGCGCGGCGTTCGGGGCCGGGAACGTGAGCCTAACCACCGATGTGATCGTGGGCTTCCCCGGAGAGACCGAGGAGGATTTTGTCCAGAGCATGGCCTTTGTGACGCAACAGAAGTTTTTAAAGGTTCACGTGTTCCCCTATTCCCGCCGGGAGGGCACGCCCGCCTATGATTATCCCGGCCAGCTGCCCGAGCACGAAAAAGAGGCGCGGAGCCGCCGCATGACCGACGCGGTGGAGGCGGTGCGCGGCAGGCTGGCTCAGGCCATGGCGGGACAGCAGGCGGAGGTTCTGCTGGAAACGCCGCTCTCCTCCACCCTGTTTACCGGCTACACCCGCCA
>JALFOM010000057.1 GCA_022782265.1 Clostridiales bacterium
TCGCTGGCATGGAGAGATTTCTTTTTGTAGACATAGCCCAGCTTCAGAACAGCTTTACGCACAGTTTCATCGCTGACTTTCAGTTGCAATGTATCAATGATCTCCTGCAGGGTGATGTCAGACTGGTTTTGAATCAGCGCGTCAATCCGATTGAGGTCTTCCGCACTCAATACAGGTTTCCGTCCGCGGAGATTGGTTCTGGTTTCAACTGAGCCGGTTTCCTCCATCTGCTTTTTCAAACGGTAAACTGTACTGATGTGTACAGAGAAACACTCCGCAACCTCTTTTGCGTTGTGCGTGGTTGCCAGTGCCTTGAGTAATAACTTCCTTGCTTCATTGTGCAGCATATCAATCGGTCGAGTAGACAGCTCGACACTCCTTTCTCGTTATTCAAAACGTGAAGGGATGTCGCTGCCCCTCACGGAACCGTACGTGCGGTTTTCCCGCATACGGCTCTTCAAGAAATCTTCGGTTTCCAGTTCCAGATATCCGTCGTCAGGTGCGGTTCTGAAATGTAATAGTTCCAGATTCGCAGAAACTTCGGATATCTCAATTTCCCCTTTTGGTCACGGCGATTCAGCATTCGGTAAGTGGAGTATTTCAGATATTTCCAAAAGCTCTGTATCGCATGGAAATTCCCGTTTGCCCCATAGTAGTTGCAGTGTCCCTGTATCACTGCCGCCAGCAGCTTCATCGTTTCTGCCACCGGTTTCGTCAGTCGGGTGCGCAGCCATGCCTTTGCTGCCTGCCGCTTCGCCTTCAGTTTCTTTTTGCTGCTTCGGATTCCCAGCCGGTATTTTCCGCCCCTTGTCTTTGTGTTGTAGAAAGTGAACCCCAGAAAATCAAAATCTTCCTTCGTTCCCTTGAATCGTCCTATGGGCAGTATCCTCGTCTTTTCCTCTGCCACTTCCAGCGAGAACTTTCCAAGGCGCGGCTTTAACGCTTCCATTACCTGTCTGGCTTCATTCTCGTACTGAAACAGAATCAAAAAGTCATCCGCATATCTGACATAATATGCCTCTCCCCGCAGCTTCGGCTTCACTGCCTTTTCAAACCACAGATCCAGTACATAATGCAGATACACATTTGCCAGAACCGGCGATATCAGCCCACCCTGCGGCGTGCCTCTGTCGCTGTCTATCAGCTCTGTTCCCTCCATGATTCCCGCAATCAGAAACCGCTTGATGTAGCGCAGAAAATTCTTATCCTGTATATCATGCTCCAGAAATTTCATCAGCCAGTCGTGGTCCACGTTATCAAAGAATCCCTTGATATCCGCTTCCAGAACATCTGAACCTTTTTTCGCGCATTGAAAAAGGAAGTTGCGCGTTTCATGAGAATAAAAGGTCCATAGCGAGGACTGCTGTGTTAGAATCAATCTGCAAGAAAAGATCAACACGGAAAGAAGCAATCGGTATGGACACCCTAATCATATTACAGATCACAAAAAGGGAAACACCTTCAGCAAACGGAGCTTTTTCTCCGGTGCTTTTGAATGTATGGAGTTCTGTTTCTGGCCGAATCAAAGCAGGGCGAAAGGCTTTCGCATTTTTTGCTCTGCCGGGAAGATGATTTTGTTCACAAAGAAGAACACCAGCATGGCCACGCCGCCGTTGGGGACGTTGGTGCCAATGTTGTAGATGAAGTCCGGCACCAACAGGCCTGCCACCGCCACCCAGATGCAGTTGATGGAGCTGACGATGCAGGTGATGAGACAAAACGCAAGAATATACCAGCCGATTTGCTTTGCCAGCGTCTTGCTGCCTTCTTTGTTCCGAAACACGAAATA
Source organism: Clostridiales bacterium (assembly GCA_022782265.1). GTDB lineage: Bacteria > Bacillota > Clostridia > Oscillospirales > Oscillospiraceae > Limivicinus. The sequence goes on from JALFOM010000057.1 coordinate 1,790, forward strand.
CTTTTGAAGGGGGAGGGATGCTGATTTCGCCAGGTGTTGCCGAAAATGCGCAGTTTAAGCTGCGCAGGGCGGATTCCATGCGGATCACCGCCTTCTCACCGACCAGCTTGACCCTGATGGGGCTTGGCAACCGGTTCTGTGAACGGAAAGGCAGTGATGTGAACTTCTTCCGCCTCGATTGGATGGACAGCCGTTGTGCTTCGGCCCCGCTGCTGCCGCAGGGCTTTGACGGGGGCTTGCCTTGCAATTCTTCCCACCCCGTGGTATGCTGTTGATATGTTCTATCAGGAAACGGAGAATCGCCATGCCCCAATTCACCAAATACGCGCTGGAAGCGTCACTCAAACATCTGCTGGCCCAAAAACCGCTGAATAAAATTACCATCAATGACATCACCGAGGACTGCGGCATCAACCGCATGACCTTCTACTATCATTTCAAGGACATCTACGATTTGGTGGAGTGGTCCTGTCTGGAGGACGCCCGCAAGGCGCTGGAGGGGAAAAAGACCTACGACACCTGGCAGCAGGGCTATGTACAGATTTTCCACGCGGTGCAGGAAAACAAGCCTTTTATCCTCAATGTGTACCGCTGTGTGGGGCAGGCGCAGGTGGAGCGCTACCTCACGCCCCTTACCGACAGCCTGTTGATGGGTGTGCTGGACGAGCTTTCTGCCAATATGACCGTGCGGGAGGAGGACAAG
>JALFOM010000095.1 GCA_022782265.1 Clostridiales bacterium
TTTCAATCGGTATATTCAAAGGGGAAAAACTGTGGTATACTGAAAGCAATTCCCAAAAATGGAGATAACCCTATGGATAAGATAAACAGAGAGCTTTTACACTTTATTTCGGCCAGCCCCTCGCCCTATCACGCGGTGGAGCAGATCCGGCTGCGGCTGGAAGGGGAGGGCTATACCGAGCTTCCGGAGAGCGAGCCCTGGAAGCTCACGCTGCCCGGAAAATACTATGTGCGGAGAAACGGCTCATCCATCATTGCGCTGAACCTGCCCGGGACGGATATCCCCGGCTTTATGATTATGGCGGGGCACAGCGATTCCCCCAGCTTCAGGATCAAGGAGACGGCCCCGGTGCAGTCCGCCGGGATGTACACCCAGCTCAATGTGGAGAAATACGGCGGGATGCTCTGCTCCACCTGGCTGGACAGGCCCCTGTCCGCCGCCGGCCGGGTGGCGGTGCGGGAAAAGGGCCGGATCGTCACAAAGCTTGTGAACATCGACCGGGACCTGCTGCTGATTCCCAATGTGGCCATCCACATGGACCGGGGCGCGAACGAGGGCAAGAGCTACAACCCCAACGTGGACATGCTGCCGGTACTGGGCAGCGCGGAGCTTCAGCGGGGCTTTGATACCCTGGCGGCGGAGGCTGCCGGGGTGGAGGAGAAGGATCTGCTTTCCAGGGACCTGTGCCTCTATCCCCGCACCCCCGGCACGGTCTGGGGCGCGGAGGAGGAGTTTGTGTCCTCGCCAAGGCTGGACGACCTGCAGTGCGTGTTCGCCTGCCTTGAGGGCCTGCTGCGTGCAAAGCGCGGGGAGAGCGGGGCGGTCCTGGCCGTGTTTGACAACGAAGAGGTGGGCAGCGGCACCAAGCAGGGGGCGGACTCCAGCTTTCTGGAGGACGTGCTGTACCGGGTCTGTGAGGCTTTGGGCAAGAGCCCTGCAGAGTACCGGGCGAAGCTGGCGAACAGCTTCATGGTCTCGGCGGACAACGCCCACGCCGTCCACCCCAACCACCCGGAGTTTGCCGACCGGAACGACCGGCCAAAAATCAACGGCGGCATCGTCATCAAATATAACGCAAACCAGCGATACACCACCGACAGCGTGTCCGCCGCCGTGTTCGGCGAGATCTGCAAGGCGGCGGGCGTCCCGGTGCAGCGCTTCACCAACCGGGCGGATATGCCCGGCGGCTCCACCCTGGGGAACATCAGCTCCGCCCATGTGTCCATCGACACGGTGGACATCGGCCTGCCCCAGCTGGCCATGCACTCGGCCTATGAGACGGCGGGCGTGAAGGACACGGAATATCTGATCCGGGCCGCGGCGGAGTTTTACTCCCGCAGCTTTCGCCGGACGACGGAGGGAATAGAAATCTGAGGCGAAAATGTAAATAAAGCGGAAAAAGCCTTGATTTACTGTCCCTTTTTCCGTATGATAATCGGCAGAAAAAGATTTTTGGTGGGTTGTAATGAAGAAATTTGTTTGTATTGTGCTGGCGCTGTGTCTGTGCCTGAGCTGCTGCGCCTGCGGCGCGGGCAGCTATGGGGTAAAGACCGTTCTGACCCTTGTGGAGCAGGAGTATTCCCTGGCCTTCCGCAACGACGACGGCATCTATTATTACGTTACCGCGGCCATCGAGCAGCTGAACGCCGAGGGCGCGGTGGGGGAGCTGGCCGGCAAGTGGTTCGGCAGCAATATTGTGAACTTTAAAAAGACGGCGGGGGCCCTGGATAAGCTGGGGCTTCCGGAAGAGAGAACCTTTATCATCGGCGTGGATATCAACTCCTTCCCGGTGGCCTACATGTCCGAGGGCAACTACTGGGGCTTTGACGTGGAGCTGGCTCAGGCGGTGTGCGACAAGCTGGGCTGGACCCTGCAGATTCAGCCGATCGAGAAGGAGAACGTGTATATCGAGCTGTACTCCGGCAATATCGACTGCGCCTGGGGCGGCATTGCCCTGGACGAGGAAGAGCTGGCCGCCGGACGCTATACCCAGTACGGCCCCTATATGGAAAACGACATTGTGGTGGCCTCCAGAGAGGGCTCCAGCGTCTGGAACAGCCTGCGCCTCAGCGGGCGGAACATGGCTATGCCCACCACGGAGGAGGCTATGGCGGCCCTGAACACCAACGAGAAGCTGGCAAACCGCCTGGGGCAGATCACCCGTCTGGCGGGAGGAACCACGGAGTGCTTTTCCTACCTGTACGCGGGAAAATGCGACGCCGTGCTGACGGACACCGCGGCGCTGTATTACTATAACTCCCATTGATGAATGGACGGGCGTATATGGCGTGCATCCGCAGGGGCGATTCACGAATCGGCCGTTTGCTGCACGGAAACCCGCAGTTATTCTGAGCGGAGCGGAGAATCCCGTTGAGAAATGGGCTTACCGGGAAGCAAAGGGAAAAAAGCTTGCAAAAGGATATATAAAGCGGCAGCACAGAATTCCCAAAAAGAGAATTCTGCGCTGCCGCTTTGTTCAGTACGGATTATTTGTTCAGCTTGCAAAGCCTGTTTCGTTCCGCAAGGGCCGCGCTGGTCCGGCGGCAGAGAGTGAGAATATCCTCCTCGCTGCCGTCTACCACAGCCTGCTGCAGCGTGTCGATACAGGCAGAGAGCTCACTTTCCGCGTCGAACAGGGCCTCGCAGCTGACGGGGTCGCTGAAGCGCAGCTCCTCGGCCAGGCGGCTGACCGCAGCTGCGGCGGCTTCGCTGTCACACTGGGCGGCAAGGGTGCTGAGCCGGGACTGGAGCATACGCATGGTGGAGACCTGCTTTTTGATCTGCACATCCTGCCGCTCCACTTCCTCGCGCACGCTGTCCGCCGCCACGAAACCGATCAGGGCCGCGCACAGCAGCAGCACATACAGCACCACCGGAATCCACACCGGCACCCACTTGGCAAGGGCCATAAATACAAAACTCAGAACGATCTGAATGACCAGATAGACGAAGCTGATGCGCAGGATGGGAAAGCCGTAAAACTTGGATCTGGCCTCGCCGCCCATGGCTTTGGGCATGGCATAATACTGGACGGCGATGGCAAGGACGGCGAACAGGTAAGAAAGCCAGAAGCACCCGTTTTTCAAAAATGGCACCACAAAGGCGATCACGCTGAACGCGATCAGCACCGCCGCCAGGGCAATGGTAAAACGCAGTTTGTTCTTACTCATAACTCAGTCTCTCTTTCTGCCGCAGTTGGGGCAAAAGTTTGTGGTAATGCCTTTCTGGCCGCAGTCCGGGCAGTCCCAGCCCTTGGGCGGCTCCGGTTTTTTCTGCCCGCAGTTGGGGCAGAATCTGCTTGTGATGCCCTTCGCGCCGCAAGCGGGGCAATCCCAGGTGTCAGCGGCAGGCGCGGCGACAGGCTCCGGCTTCTTTGTCCCGCAATCGGGGCAGAAGCGGCTCTGGATGTTCTTCGTGCCGCAGTTGGGGCAATCCCAGCCACCCGCGGGAGCCGCAGCGGGTGCGGCAGGCGTCGCCATATTCGGCACCTGGAAGCCCTGCATCAGATTGCCGATCTGCGGTGCGACGGCGCTGGCCGCGGCCATGCCGACGCCAAGACCCAAGAGGTCGCCCATGAGGCCGCTGCCGCCGCCTCCGGCCGTGATAGCGGGGCCCATATCGCCGATGGCCTGGGCGTAAGACTTCTGCACCTCGGCCTGGATGACATCCTTCTGATTGTAGCCCTTGGCCTGCATGACCTCCGCCTCAGTGAGCCCGGCCATGCGCTGCGCCTGGGCCTCGGCCTGGGCGGCGATGACCTTGCGCTCGGCCTCGCGGCGGGCGATCTCGGTCTCGGTAGTCTGCTGCTCCAGAACGGCGCCGCGGCGGGCGGCCTCGATGGCAGCCTTGCTCTGCTCCTGAGCCGTGCGGTACTGCGCCTCGCTCTGGGCCTTGGCGGACAGCACAGTGGCCTCCGCCTGATAAACGCGGGTCTGCAGTGTGATGGTATGTAACTCGCGGATGCGCTTGAAGTTCGGGTCGTCCTCCGGCAGTACCACATGGGTCACATAGAACTGCGGGATCGTGAGGCCGTATTCCTCAAAGCCGGGGAGCAGCTTCTCCTGCAGGCGGGCGGAGATCAGCTCCAGTTTCTCGTCTACCTCCAGCAGATCGATGGCGTTGTCCTTGATGACAGAGGACAGATTGGCCTTGACCGCCGTGGTGATCAGCGGGCGGAACGCCGCTTGTACCGACTTGGTAAAGCCCTCGCTGTCGCCCCAGGCGATGCCCTTCATCGTGCCGACGAGCTTTAGGAGCAGCTTGCGGGAGTCGGACACCATCAGGTTCAGTTCGCCGGAAGCGCCGAGTTCGAGCGGCACTCCCGTCAGCGGGTCGATGAAGCGCACCTTTTCGGGCGTGCCCCACTTGATGGCCATCTGCACGGTCTTGTTGATGAAGTAGACCTCGCTGTGGAAGGTGCCCTCGTTGTCGGTGGGCAGCTTGTAGACCTTCTCCAAAAGAGGCAGCTGCTGGGTCTCCAGCGTGTAGCGGCCCGGCCCGAAGAGGTCGAGGGCCTGGCCGTCGCGGAAGAAGATGGCCTCCTGACTCTCGTGGACAATGAGCTGCGAGCCGAAGTTAAAGTCCTCAATGGGGTGCTTCCAGACCAGGGTCTCGTTGTCGCCCTCGTACTTGATGATGCTGGCGAGGCCGTCTTTTTTGATCTGCTCGCTCATCAGCCGCTCGGGGATGAAGTTTTCAAAGTCGCAGACCGGGCAGATATATTTCTCTGCGTTCTTTGCGGTGCGCAGACGCACGCCGCACTGCTCGCAGGAGAATTCGGCCATCTTGTCCAGCGCGTCGGCCGTGTTGATCTGCTCGCCGCAGACGGGGCACTTCTGCTTTTTGGTGTTGGACTGATCGAAGACGACCATGTTGCCGCAGTGCGGACACTCGCGTCCCACAAGCTTGTCCGTGCGCACGTCGATGGTGTAGCCGCAGGCGCAGTCGATCTTCTTTCTGGCAAAGAAGCCGGTCTTTGCCTCCGCGTATTTCCCGCAGTTGGGACATTGAATCACAAATTTGGCCATAATTGGCACCCCTCCCAAATGATACTCCTTGCTTTTGTCTTTCCTTTTCGCACCGCGCGCTCACGGCAGCTTGATATCGCGCCAGTCGGATACGTCGCACTGGCCACACCAGTTATCGCCCACAGCCACCACCGTGCCGTCGGCCTTCAG
>JALFOM010000097.1 GCA_022782265.1 Clostridiales bacterium
TCGAGGGTCAGATGTCCCTCCTGGCTGTATTTCTTGAGCCGCTGGGCCTGGGAGAGAGAGGGGGTAGCCTGTTCGCTGTCCATCGCGTCCAGCAAGTCCCGCTGTTCCTCTTTTTTGAGGAAAGACAGCTCATAAGCCGGACAGAATGCCGCAGGCCACCGTGATGAAGAAAATGGGGATGAAGTGGTTGACGCTGAAATAATCTCCGTAGGCAAACAGCGCGCCGTTCCAGTTGTCCCACAGGTTCAGCAGGGGATAGCCCTTGGCAAACAGGCCGATAAACACCCCGACGGCGGAGAACATCAGAATGGCGCCGAAAATGGGGTAGATCTTGCCGATGATGGCGTCGATGGGAAATACGGTGGCGATCAGGTAATAGGCAAAGATCACGCCGTAAATGACCCAGGTGGAAACAGAGCCGGCCGCGCCGTCAAAGCCGAAGACCTGCACGGCCGCGATATCGCCGGGGGTGTAGATAAACACCGCGCCCACCAGCAAAAGCAGAACGCAGGCAAACACATTGTATACGCCAAAAACGCCCTTGTTGGTATATTTGCGGATCATGTCGGGCATCTGGATGCCCCCGTCCCGGAGACAGATCATGCCGGAAAAGTAATCGTGCATGGCGCCGCCGAGGATGTTGCCGATGGGGATGGTGATGAAGGCGATTGGCCCGAACAGTATCCCCTGGATCGGGCCGATAATGGGGCCGGTGCCTGCGATGTTCAGCAGATTGATCAACTGGTTTTTCCATTTCGCCATGGGGATGTAGTCCACGCCGTCCTGCTTGGTGTACGCGGGCGTCTGCCGGTCGTCGGGGCGGAAAATATGTTCACAGAAGCGCCCATACACCGTGGCGCCGACGATCAGAATGGCCAGACCGATAATGAATGTTGCCATATGCTCAGCTCCTTGAAAAAGATTTCGGGTCGCATTCCATTGTATGAACAGAAGATAAACGCTGATGTGTTAGGAAAGCGTTAAAAATCGAATGTGGGAGGATAAACGCAAAAATCCCGTCCTTCTGTCAAAGAAAGAACGGGATTATGTTAATGATATTATGTCATCTTGATTATGTAAATCAATTGCATCGCCTACAGCGTGGAGTGCAGCTTTTCCTGCTCCTCGACCGGCTGCTGTTCAAAGCGGGGCAGATGCTTGATGACCACAACCGCGGAAATGAGCACACAGCCCAGTCCCACCGGGAAGCGGGCTTTGAAAAAACTGCCGACCAGGGCGATGGCACCGAAAAGGGAAAAGGTGACGATGCTCCGTCTCCGGTGGGGCTTGATTTTGACCAGGGTGGAAAACAGAATATACAGAAAGGCCAGGATGAAAACGGCGGCGGAGCCGGGCAGCAGGCCCAGCAGCACGCCGAAGGCGCAGGCGATGGCTTTTCCGCCCTTTTTCCGGCTGAAGGGGGCCAGGGCGTGGCCCAGAACCGGCGCGAGCATCAACGGCGCGATCATGGGGTTGGTAAAATCCCCGCCGGACAGGCGGCAGGCGATAAACACCGGGAGAAAGCCCTTGCCCATGTCCAGCGCCAGGCACAGCAGCCCCATCTTCCAGCCGCAATAGGTGAACACGTTGGCGGCGCCGGGATTGTGGTCCGGACTCAGGGCGCAGACGTCCTTATGTGCCAGCTTTTCCGGCAGGATGCGGCCATACATGATCCCGCCCATGGCAAAGCCAATCAGGGTGAAGAGCATCCACATTCCCCGGCTCATTGCGCGCTCACCCCCGTGAGGATGTCCGCGATGCGCGCTGCCGCGTCTGCGTGGATCGTTTTGTGCTGCATACTTACCATCCTTTCCGCTGCTTTTTCGTTTCTTGCCAGGTACCAGGCGGAGCTTGCCGCCTCGTCTAAAGTATCGGCCTTGACGGCCATGCCGTGCCCGGCGAAAAATTCGCAGTTTTTCGTCTCACAGCCCGGTATGCCCATGGCCAGAACCAAGGGGATGCCCACGGTGGCCGCCTCACTGCTGGATATGCCGCCGGGCTTGGTGATCAGCACGTCTGCCGCCTTCATATAGACGTCCACTTTTTTGGTAAAGGTCACGGTCTGCACCCGGGGATCCCGGGCAAAGGCCGAATCAATCTTCTCCTTCATTTCGCTGTTTCTGCCGCAGAGCACATGGATGCAGCTGCGCTCGTCAGCGTGGGCAAGGAGCTTTTCGCACAGCTCCGAACCATTTCCGCAGCCCACGCCGCCGGTCATCACCAGGATGAGCTGCCGGTCCTGCTCCAGCACCAGATAGTTTCTGGCCTCCTGCCGGGTCATGGATTGATTGAAGCGGGGACTTACCGGGATGCCGGTACAGAAGATGCGCTCGGCAGGGATGCCCTGGGCCACCACCTCCTGCTTCAGCTCCTCGTGGGGGATAAAATAGCCGGTTAGCCGGGTGTCGGAGAAAAAGGGGATGCAGGTGTAGTCCGTCAAAACCCCGTAGCAGGGCACGGACAGCATCCCCTTTTTGTGGATACAGGTCATGGCCTCCATGGCGTACAGATGGGTGCAGACCACTAAGTCAAAGCCCTGCTCCTCAATAAAGGCGCAGAGGTTGTCCGCGTACAGGGAATTGGCGTAATAGATGGGGGAGGGCAGTTCATGGGCGCTGTACCAGTCTCCCACCTTATAGAGCATACCGAAGGCTGCCGGGACCTTTTTGATGATATTGTTATAGGTGTTGGCCACGGCTTTCCGGGCCTTTTCGCTGCCGAAGGCCACCGGGTCCGCCAATACACAGTCCACGCCCCGGCTCTCCAGCTCCTCCTGGAGGGCGAAGGCCGCGCTGTTGTGCCCCTCGCCGGTGCTGCAGCTTAATAAAAGAACTTTCATCCTTATTCTCCCAAATGAAACATTTACTTTTGTAACAGGTGTGTAGTATAATATAAATCAATCCGATCCGCAATGGGCAAACTGGATAAAAGCTGCTGCTTTTACCATAAAAAAGCGGAAAATGCGGTAAAACCAACAGATGTGACAAAAAACGTATAGTTTCGGGAGGTGCTTATGGACAGACGGGTGATCCGCACGAAAAAGGCGATACGCAACGCATTTGCGCAGCTGCTCTCCGTAAAGAATCTGGAGGATATCACGGTGAAGGATATCGCGGAGCTGGCAGACATCAACCGCAAGACCTTTTACAGCTACTATTCCGGCGTCCACATGATCGTGGAGGAGACGGAAAACGAGATTGTGGAGACCTTTGAGGCGGCCATCCGGGATCTGCCGCCGGATAAGCTGGTCAAGGAGCCCTACCTGCTGTTTTCCCGGCTCAGCGCCATCATCAACGCCGACATGGATTTTTACGAGCCGCTGATGAAGGCGGACCGGAGCTCCAATCTGCTCACCAAGGTCAGCGGAATGCTCAAGCAGAAGGTCAGGGAGTCCTACGCCGCCTTCAGCCGTATCGGCGAAGAGACCTTCAATATCATGGTGGATTTTACCTTTTCCGGATTGTTTTCCGTCTACCAGAGCTGGTTCAACTCCCAGCGCCGCCAGTCCATTGAGGAGATCTCCCAAACCTTGAGCACTCTTTGCTTTGAAGGCATCAACGGCCTGAAAAAGGAATAAGAATAAGAAAAAGCAGCCCTGCCCGGGGCTGCTTTTACAATATTTATGGGGAAAAGCTCACTCCTCCTCGCTCTCCTCGCTGCGCTCCAGCCAGGGCAGGCGGTAGATAAAGCCCGCAAAGCCGCAGAGCGCCGCAGGCAGCACCCAGCCCATATCCACGCTGGACAAAGGCAGATACCGGAGCCAGGGCATGGACAGCCCGTAGGAATCCAGGGTGGTGAGAACGCTTGTGACCAGCGCGCCGCCGATGGCGCAGATGCAGATGGAATTGGGCATATGGGGCGCCGCAAGGGAGACAATTACCAGCACCAGCACCGGGGGATAGACCACGTTGAGGATGGGAGCCGCGATGGACACGATGGTGTCCAGCCCCAGGTTGGACACCACCGCGCTGAACACGCAGATGATGACCACAAAGGCCTTGTAGGAGACCTTATCCCGGCAGATGGTGGAGAAATGGTCCGCCGCCGAGCTGACCAGGGCCACCGCCGTGGTGACACAGGCAAGGGCCACTACAAGGGCGAAGATGACAAGCCCCGGCTTTCCCAGCAGGCTCTGGACGATGGCGATCACCAGGTCCGCCCGGCTGATCTCCGCCGTGTAAATTCCCGACACTGTGGCGCCCAGATAGCTGAGCCCCAGGTACACCAGCAGCAGCAGCGCGCCGGCCAGACCGGCGGCCCCTGCAAGCACCTTCATCTTGCCGCCCTGGCTCTCATAGCCCTTGTCCGCCGCGCTTTTGATCAGCACCGCGCCGAAAACCAGAGCCGCCAGCACGTCCATGGTCTGGTAGCCGGCCTGCACGCCGGTGACGACCACGCTGTCCACAAGGACGGTTCCGGAGATGCTGCCCAGGGGCCTGACGATGCCCACAACGATCAGCGCGGCCAGACCCAGCAGCAGAGCGGGGGTGAGAACTTTGCCGATCAGGTCGATGACCGCCGATTCCCGGATGCTCAGGGCCAGGATGATGGCAAAGAACAAAACGGAAAACAGCACGGAGGACACTCCCGGCAGCAGGGGAGAGATGCCCATCTCATAAGTCGTGGCGGCGGTGCGGGGGATGGCCAGCATGGGGCCGATGCAGAGAATAATCACCGTCATCAAAAAGACGGCGGCCTTTTTGCCGATCCGGTCCATGACCCGCTCCGCGCTGCCCTCACGCAGCAGGGCGAACAGCGCCAGCAGAGCCAGCAGCACGTCGGCAAAATAGTAGGCGAAGAAGCCGCCCAGCCACTGGCGGCCGGACTGCAGGCCCAGGTACGGGGGAAAGATCACATTCCCCGCGCCAAAGAACATGGAAAACAGCGCAAAGCCGATGGTGACCACGTCAAGAATTTTCCGGTCTTTTTTCATCTTCGTCACCCCGTCATTCCGGTCTGTACCAGCCGCGGCTGGGTCCGGCCTTGACGCGCTCGGCCTCCAGCGCGTCCACCTGCAGTTCGTCACTGTTGTTTCCGGTGTCGCTGTTTTTCAGGAAGGCGAAATATACGACGGCGCAGACCAGCAAAATCCCATAGGCGCAGACCACAATGCCGCAGCCGTCGGCGGAGAAGCGGCGGACGCCGTTATCCAGGGGCATAATCAGGTCGAAAATGCCAAAGATCTCGATCACAATGATGAGCAGAGGGGTGACAACTTTCAGCATCAGGCCCAGCAGCCGGTGGGCTTTGCCGTCCCTCTCCGGAGAGATGGCCTTTACCGCCTCCCGGGGACCGATGATCCAGCCCACGGCCAGACAGGCAAAGAGGGCGCAGACCGGCATCAGGATGGTGTTGGTGATCATATCCAGCACCTCCAGCAGGTTCCGGCCGAAAAGCGCCATCAGACTGCCGCCGTTCATGGCCGCGCCGAAGGACAGGCCCACCGGAACGGACAGGGCCACGCATATGCCGGTGACAAGGAGGGCGGCCCGGGTGCGGAAGATCCTGAATTTCTGGATCACAAACTGGGTGACCACCTCCAATATGGAGATGACGGAGGTCAGCGCGGCGATGGCCGCCATGGCGAAAAACAGCAGGGACAGGGTGCTGCCCACTACGGACATATCTTCAAACACCATGGGCAGGGTGATAAACATCAGCCCCATGCCGCCCATGCCCAGCTCCGCCGTGGACACGCCGGAGACGGCGGCATAGTGAAACAGGGCGGGGAAGATGGCCAGGCCCACCATGAAGGTGAGAAGGCTGTCCAGAACGCAGATGACCGCCGTGGAGCGGAACAGGTTGACTTTTTTCCCGGAGTAGGAGCCGTAGCAGATCATGGCCCCGCAGCCCAGGGACAGAGAGAAAAAGGCCTGACCCATGGCAGACAGCGCCCCGGACCAGGACATGGCGGAGAAATCCGGCCGGAGATAAAAGGCCAGACCCTCGGATACGCCCTCCCCCAGAAGCAGGGAGAAGCTGATAATGACGACCAGGATCACCAGCATGGTGGGCATGAGGATCTTGGAGGTCTTTTCGATACCGCCGCGCACGCCGGCCACCACAATGGCCAGGGCCAGCAGGGCAAAGACGGCGGTGTGCAGGATCACATCGCCCGCGTTGCCGGCAAAGCGTTGAAACATTCCGGCGTTGCCCGCAAAGGAATTGAGGGAATACTTGACGGTGTAGCCGCCCAGCACAAAATAATAGCACATGATGAGGGCCGGGATTACCACCACCGCCAGACCGAACCAGCCGCAGTTTTTGGAAATCTCCTTGTAGGCGGTCACCGGGTTGGCTCTGGCCCTGCGGCCGATGATGAACTCCGCCAGCATGGCCGCCGCGCCTACCAGCAGAATGCAGGCCAGGTACATAAACAGGTAGGCCGCGCCGCCGTTGGCGCTGGTCTTGTAGGGAAAGCCCCACAGATTGCCCAGACCCACCGCGGAACCCGCCGCCGCCAGCTCAAAGCCTATGCTTGTGCCGAAGCTCGTTTTCTTTTTTTCCACATGGTCACTCCTTCTAAAGCGCATTTTGTTTTTTCTAACAAAATTATACTAAAAATAGTCCGCTCCAACAACAGAAATCCGATCAAAGTCCGGAAATTAAGCGTTTTTCACGAAAACAGGGGATCCTTTTTTACACAGACGCCAAATTTATGCGGATAAAATGGAACAAAAATGGGTACGATTTGAACGAATCGTACCCCGAAAAACTTATTTTTCTCTTTTTTCAATACGGATCAGGCCGGGCTCCCTGCTGCCGCCGGGGCAGAAGACAGAGTCGTCATGGGACCAGCCGTGGTGGATGAGCCAGTATTCCGTTTCATCGTCGGGCGCGGCCAGATCCTCCTCCGTCAGCTCCACGTCCCGGTGCAGCCGGGCGTAGTGGGCCGTCTCATAGTCCTGAAGCTCCCTGATGCTGAACTCCAGACCCAGCTCCCGGGCCACAGGCAGCAGCACCGCCTCCACCAGCGGCTCCCGCAGCTCCAGACTGCCGGGATAGGCAGCTTCGGCATCTTTTACGCGCTTTTTCAGCGCCGGGTCGGAATTGTATAAGGCAAAAAATTTTTCAACGTTCTCTTTCACAGCGACTTGCCTCCAAGTTCATTTGTTGCTCACAGTATAGCACGGAAAGCTTTCAGAGGCAACAGCATTATAGCTGATAGAGGGCTACCACCACAGGCAGAGTAAAGACGCACATCAGGGTGCTCACCACGTTGATGGCACTGGCATAGTCCGCGTCCTGGCCGTATACCTGGCTCATCTGGGTAATCATACCGGCGGTGGGGGTGGAGCTGGCCATGAGGACGATGAGCAGCACGGTCTCTCCGCCGGGAACAAGGGAAGCCAGGCCGGAGAATTTGACCAGCAGCAGCGCAGGGATGGGCAGCAGCACCAGCCGCAGGAAGGTGACGAGCCAGACCCGCTTGTAGGTAAAGACCTTTTTCAGATCCATTCCGCCGAGAATCATGCCGGTGACCAGCATGGCAATTGGCCCTACGATTGCGCTGACGGAACCGATGGCGTCCTGCACAGGGGCGGGGAAGGAGAAACCGGTCAGCAGCATCACCACACCCACAAACACCGCAATGAGGTTGGTGTTGGTGAGGACCTTTTTAAGGCTGAAGCCCCGCTCACCGCAGAGCACCGACTTGCCGTGACTCCAGATGAGAAAGAGCTGAGAAGCGGTAAAGGGGCAGGTGAAGATGACCCACTCCTCGCCCAGCATGGCGCTGATCAGCGGGATAATCAGGTTGGCCGCGTTGGAATAAACGGCGGAGCACTGCTCCACCGGGTCCAGCTTCAGCGTCTTTTTCAGCAGCCAGGAGAAGAAAATGGTGCCCAGCTGGATGATCACTGCCGCGCAGAGCGCCAGCAGCAGCCCGCCCTTGATGTCCAGGGAAAAATCCACCTGAAAGGCGTTGATAATCGCGCAGGGGATGATGAGATACAGCGTCAGCAGGGAGAGAACCTTGCTGTCCCCGGCCTTCAGGATTTTCAGGCGGACGAGCAAAGCTCCGGAAAACATAATCAGAAACAGGGAAATGATCTTTTTGATCAGTGCGGCGACAATCATCAGCTCAACTCCGTTTTTTTGTTTTATACTAGACTCCCATAAAAAGTAGACAAAGTCTACTTTTTATAGCGCGTCAGCGCGTCGGAGTCTGCATGAGACGTCTTCTGCGCTTTCAGCGCAGAAGGGCGACGCTTCAAGCGGCGCCTTTTCAATAAAAAGTGTCTACTTTTTATTGAAAAATAGTATTAGGCCCGGACATTATTACCCCAAGAGCCGTTAAAGTCAAGATATTGTTATAAAATTCGCAAATTATCCGGATACAGGCCCCTAATTTTAAAGAAATCGTAAATAAGTTGATTAGACATTGAAAAAGAGCGCCGGGACGTGTATAATTACACTCACAAGGAATACTTTCAATTTTTGAAATAACACAGGAGCGGAAAATGGAAGTACTGAAGTATCTGCTTGTTATCGCTGCGGGCTATCTGCTGGGCTCCATCAGCGTGTCGGTTTGCCTGTCCGTGGGCATGGGCAGGGACGTGCGCAAGGAGGGCAGCGGCAATGCCGGGGCCACCAATATGGCCCGGGTGTTCGGCATGAAAGCGGGGGTGATTACCCTGCTGGGAGACATGGTCAAAGCGGCCCTGGCCGTGCTGCTGGGCTATCTGCTCCTGGGCGATATGGGCCTGATGGCCGGCGGCATCGCCTGCATCGTCGGGCACTGCTTCCCGGTGTTCCACCAGTTCAAGGGCGGCAAGGGCGTGTCTGTGGGCGGCCTGCTGAGTTTGATGATCGACTGGCGGGTGGGCCTGCTGGTGTTCGGCAGCTTCGGCCTGTTTGCCGTTGGGTCTAAAAAAGTCTCTCTGGGCTCCATCTGCGGAGCTGTCGCCATCACCGTGGGTTCTCTCATCTTCCATGTGAGCACACCCCGGCTGATTCTGGCCATTGTGGCCATGTGCCTGGTCATCTTCCAGCACCGGGGCAACATCAAGCGGCTGCTCAACGGCACCGAGCCGGACTTCAAGCCCAAGAGCATCAAAAAAACCGAAAACGCATAGAAGGAATACAGATTTTATCCCCTGTCCTCGGTCGGACAGGGGATATTTTTCAATTGATAAATTCAACATAGTCCCAGTGCCGGTAGTCCAGCACCTGCCGCCAGTTGGTGAAGGCGTTGCGGATGGCGGTGTTTCGCTCCGTGGAGCGCCAGCCGCAGCACACGGCGGAGATGTCTGAGGGGTTGCCGTACACAAAGGTGATCTCCGGCCGGCTCTCCGCGTAGGGCGTTATATCCTCGCTGTTGACTTTGGTGCCGCGAAACCAGCCGTTTTCAAAGTCCGGCATGTTGTCGATGAAGCTGACGTCCTCTAAATTCCGGCAATAGGACAGGTTCAGATCCTGCAGCTTGCTTAAGCCGTTCAGGGGGCTGAAATCCGCAATATCCCAGCAGAGGAACAGCTCGATATACTGCAGATCCCCCAGAGCGGCCAGGGGAGAGATGTCCACTAAATTGGGGTTGTCCGCCAGGATCAGCACCTGAAGCTCGCGCATTTCCCCGATGAGGCTGATATCCGTCAGGTCATTGTGCCCCAGATCCAGGGCCCGCAGATGACGGCAGAAGCGCAGCAGGGGGTAGAGCTCCTCAGAGGTATAGCGGTGGCTGCCCTCGGTGCCGGTGCGCAGAGAGGAAAAGCAGGTGATGTCGCTTCTCACCTCCCAGTTTCCAAAACGCACGGTCCAGAGAAAATCCACATCCGGCCGCAGATCGGACAGGGCTTCCATCTCCTCCACGGAGAGGTCGCAGGCGCTCATATCCACGGTTTTCAGCCCGGGCAGATAGCGCAGGGCTTCCGCCGCGCCTGTCGGGTCGGTAATGGTCAGCGCCTCTGTGCCGGAGGGGTAGCTCACGCCCTGAAATTCATAGCTCCAGGTGATCTCGCAGTCCGGCAGCAGTTGGGACAGGCTCAGCAGCGCCTCATATTCATGGCTTGCGGAAGCGTCGATGCGCTCAAGATAGCCGCAGTCTGCCAGCGCCAGAATTTCCTCCGCGCTCTCATCCGTCAGCACGATGGTGCGGGGCGGCTCCGGCGTGGGGGAGGGGGCAGGCTCCGGCGTGGGCGTGGGTTCAGGCTGCGCACTGCCGCAGGCGCAGAGCAGCGCGGCGATAAGAAGGAACAGTAAAATCAAAGTATTTTTTTTCATATCATCACCGGAGAAAAGTATACACAAGGAAAAAGCGCAGGTCAAGCGGCGTAAATTGAAAAATCTCCCGCCAAATTATATGGCGGGAGAAAAATTCGCTATGGCTTAATTTGCCGCCTTTACGCTTTTGGCGGACAGGCCCTCAAGCACAGCAGCCGCGGCCTGCACAGCCAGTGCCGCAACGATCACCCCGGCGCCAAGGGCGGAACCTGCTATAGCGGACAGTGGCAGACTGAAGCCGGCGACCAGAGCGGCCACAAAGCCCACCGCCGCCGCGGCAGCAGTCACAAGGGCCAGGATGAACACGCTCCTGCCCATCAGTCCCATGATCCCGGTCACGATACCCAGTATGGCGGCGGCGATTGCCAGCACGGCTGCCACGGCCCGGGCGCCCAGCTCTTTCGTGACAAGAGCGGAATTATCGGCGGAGAACTGCCGGGCGGCAGCTACCCCCTCAAGCCCGCGGTCCAGATCCACCAGCGACTCATCCTTCATGTAATTGAAGTCGGGTCCCAGCCGGTCGGCTATGCTGGGGAGCATAGCGCTGCCGGTTTTGTCGTATACGGTGTCTGTGACGGTCAGGATGGCAAGGCCCTCCGCAACCTGGGCGTTGCCATCCTCAAAGGCCTTCAGCTGCGCTTTGCCGTCTTCAAGGGCCTGGGCTCCGGCTTCCAGCTCCTTTACGCCGTCATCATAGGTCTTCTGACCCTCAGCAAGCTGGGCTTCGGCGTCCATAAGGGCCTGCTCGCCCTCTTCCAGCGCCTTTTCTGAGGATTGCAGCGTCACCAGGCCTTTGGCAAATTCCGCCTCACCGGCCATCAGCTTTTTGTAGCCGGCAGCCAGCTCCGCGTCTTTCTCGGCCAGCAGGGCGGCACTGGCATCCAGCGTAGCCTTTGCCTGGGCCAGCTGCTTTTCACTTTCGGCTATTTTGGCTTCGGCAAGCTCCGCCTCGGCCAGCTTCTGGTTATAGAGCTCCCATTTGGCGGCAAGCTCCGCCTCAGCGGCCTTGCCCGCCTCGTAGCTGGGCTTCATGGCGTCCAGATAGGCCTCATTTTCGGCGATGGTCTTTTCGGCCTCGCTGATATAATTGTCAAAAATCGCCGCGGCCTGTTCAGCGGAGACGGTCTTGTTCTCCCCGTCAAGCCAGATGGTTTTGTCCAGCCCGGTCTTGGCCATCACGGGATTCACTCCGGCGATAATGGCGTTGAGCTGCTGGGCCTGCTCCTCAGGCAGAGCGCCGTATGCGTTCTTGGCGTCGATCAGCTGATTGTAGCTGCCTATGTAGCTCACCAGGGTGCCTTTACTGGCCTTAAAGGCCGCAAGATCCGCCTTGCCCTGTTCCAGATCGGCCCGACCCTGCTCATAGGCTTCCAGCTGGGGCTTGGCGGCGTCAAGCTGGGCCTGACCTGCGTCCAGAAGCTTTTTGCTCTCGGCAAGCTGGGCCTGGCCTGCCGCAAGCTGCGCCTTTCCCGCCTCCAGTGCCTTGAGCCCATCGTTATACTGGGCAAGACCCGCATCGTACTGCCCGTGGGCAGCGGAGAGCAGAGCGGCGTTTTCCTTATAGCTGGCCCAGCCTGCCTTCAGCTCCTTTTGCGCGTCGGCAAGCTTCTTCTCACCGGCAGCATAGTCCGCGTGGCCCTTTTCCAGCGTCTGCTGCCCGGCTTCATACTCCTTCTGCCCGTCGGCCAGAGCCCTGGCCCCGGCCTCCAGCTCCAGCTGCCCGGCTTCATAGTCCTTTTCGCCCTGGGCCAGAGCGGCAAGACCGTCGTTGTACGCGCTCTCGTTTTCCTTCAGCTGGTTCAGACCGTCCTCCAGCAATGTGATGCTTGCGTCAGACTCCTCACCCTTCTGTTCCCAGTAGGCTTTGCAGTTCAGCATGTCTTTCAGCGTCAGCCCTCCTGCGCACAGCCCGAACAGGCTGGCAAGGATCAGCACAACGCTCAGGACTTTCACCGATGTTTTTTTCATGTTTTTCCTCCCTTAATCAGATTTTTATACGGTTTCCGGTATTGTTATATTAGTGTGAAATTATTAAGAAAGTATTAATAAGCAAGTGAAAAGTGGCGAAAAACCAGAAAATATTTTCAAATTGTACACTTATGCGTGATATGTCAAAACAAAAACAATGGGATGTCAACCGCGAGCAAAGATTCGAACCTCCCTTGACCGAAAGCGGCTTTCGGTGTATATTCTTCTATATATTATATAGGGAGGAGCGGGCAGTATGAACACAGAACTGAGCCGTGATATCGATAAATTCATTGCGGAAAATGAAGAGGAGATTTTCAGAAACATTGCCCGGCTTGTGGCCATCAACAGCGTGGAGACCGAGGCAAAGCCCGGCGCGCCCTTCGGCGAGGGCCCGGCCAGAGCGCTGAAGGAGGCGCTGGCCATGGCCCGGGAGCTGGGGCTGGACGCCGTCAACTGCGAGGACATGATGGGCTATGCCCAGATCGGGGAGGGGGAGGACTATCTGGCCACCATCACCCACCTGGACGTGGTGCCCACCGGCGACGGCTGGAGCAGCGACCCCTTCACCATGCGTCAGCGGGAGGGCTACATCATCGGCCGGGGCGTGATGGACGATAAGGGGCCCAGCGTGCTCTGCCTTTACGCGCTGAAATACCTGAAGGACAAGGGCGTGCCCCTGCGCTATCCGGTCCGGGCCCTGCTGGGCGTCAGCGAGGAGACCGGAATGCAGGATGTGGAGTACTATCTGGAGCACTACCGGGCGCCGCTGTTCTGCTTCAGCCCGGACGCCAACTTCCCCCTGTGCAACGGGGAGAAGGGGATCTACCACGGGCGGATGCTTGCCAACGTGCCCATGGAGAACATCGTGGATATCCGGGGCGGCTTTGCCCCCAACGCCGTGCCCGATAAGGCGGAGGCCTGGCTCCGGTCCGGGAAGCCGCTGGAAAACACGGAGAGAGTCACGGCGGAGCAGACCGAAAAGGGCCTTTGGCACCTGACGGCCACCGGCGTGGGCGGTCACGCCTCTCTGCCGGAGGACACGGTGAACGCCATCGGCGTGCTGGTGAATTATATTCTCGGCAGCGGCGCCGCCGGAGAGCAGGAGAGCCGCTTCCTGAAGGCCGTGTCCATGCTCAACGAGCATTATGACGGCCGGGGTCTGGGCGTCCAGGCGGACGACGGGCTGTTCAAGCCCCTGACCATCGTGGGCGGCGTCATCGGCGTGGAGAACGGCCGCATGTTCCAGACCGTGGACAGCCGCTATCCCACCACCATGAGCGGGCAGAAGATCGCCGCCATCATCGCCGAAAAGATCGGCGGCGCGGCGGAAGTTACCGTGGAGAGCGATGCTGCGCCCTTCTATGTCAGCACCGATAAGCCGGAGGTACAGGTCTGCATCCGTGCCTATAACGACGTCACCGGCGAGAACGCGGAGCCTTATACCATCGGCGGCGGCACCTATGCCCGGCATTTCCCCAATGCCGTTTCCTTCGGCCCGGAGCACCCGGAGCGCCCTGTGCCCGATTTTGCCGGCCCTATCCACGGCGTGGACGAGGCTGCCTGCAAGGCCTGGTTTACCGAGGCGCTGAAGGTCTATATCGTTGCGCTGATCGAGCTGCAGAAGGTGGATTTCTGAGTTCAATGACTACCCTTGTCCGCGAAGCAGACTGAGTGGTAGTATTAAGCCGCCGGCCCTCCCAAACCGCACAGTGGTTTGGGAGGGCCGGCTTTCTGACACTTTCCGCAGTGTTTTGAAAAATTATAATGACAAGATTAGTCAATCTGTTTACAAAAGAAATACGTCAAATTATGTACTTTCTCTTTCCAATGGATTCCAAAAAGTATTGACTTTCCGATGACATAGTACATATTATATTTACCAGACCTAAATGTGGAGGGATCTGCATTTGGTAGATCAAACTCAAGGAGGAAACACGATAATGAAGAGTAAATTTAATCGTTTGCTTTCCGTTCTGCTGCTTGTCTGCATGCTGGCCAGCTTCGCACCCGCTGCATACGCAGAGGAACTGGCAGGCGTTGATGGAACGGCAGCTGCAGATGGAACGGCAGCCGCAGATGGAACGGCAGCCGCAGATGAACCGGATGTTGAGGCGGAGGAACCTGATTTAATGCTGGGCGCTGCCGCTCAGCCCTATGCAGCATCCAAGTTCACCTTCACTTTCCACGCCAATTATCCTGACGGAACTGACGTCGTCAAAAAGGCAACCGTCTCCACGCTGACCGGTAAGGTCACCCTGGCCAGAGCGCAGAGCTCCGCCGGAGCAAATTTTGCTGTGGACGGCTATGTGCAGACCGGCTGGAACACCAAAGCGGACGGTACTGGCACCAGCTATGCTTTTGATGCTACCGCCACTGGCTCTCTCACCCTGTACGCAGTGTGGGCCGAGGGCTACACCGTCACTTATGACGACGGCGCCTGGGGCCAGGCTTTTGCCGCTCAGACGCATATCGTAAAGGCCGGAGAGGCTACTCCTGCCTTTGATGGCACTCCTGAGTATGCCGGACATACTTTCCTGGGCTGGGAGCCTGAAGTAGCAGAGACCGTAACAGGCGCTGCCACCTATAAGGCTACCTGGGATCCCGAACCCATCCCTCCCACGAACAATGTGCCTGCCAAGTCCAAGTGGCTTACAGATAGAGAGGTTCGGTCGATGAATATCAGCGCACGCGCGGTTGAGCCGCTGAACTCTCTCAATGAGATGCCTGGTATTGCAGTGTCTGTTTCAAAGTATGGTCTGACAAATGAAAGTTGGACCATTGGTGATGTTGAAGGCAATGATGTGGATGGGTATACCCAGACTGTGACCTTCCATTTCAAATCCGGCGATGCGCTGGAAAGCTATGCAAGAAATTCCTTCAACACCAATAGGAACCTGAAATTCCCCGTAGAATGGCAGGGAAATTGGGTATACAGCTTTGACCACTTCGAGAAGGATCAGTCTATTACATTCTACTGGAATGGCAAAAGCTGGACTCTTCCCGGCGCAAGCAACATAACTGCTGCCGTTGCCAACTATATCAGAGTCTGCCTGTATCTGCCCAAATTCACGGTAACTTATACTGACGGCGTGGATGGCGTTGAGCTTTTCGCCGACCAGGTTTATGAAAAAGTCAAGGTAGACGATCCTACTCCTGCCTTTGTGGGCACTCCTGTGCGTGAGGGCTACACCTTCGCCGGTTGGGATCCCGAGGTCGCTGAGACCGTTACTGAAGATGTCACCTACACTGCGGTTTGGGAAGCTGAGGAGTACAGCCTGGTTCTTGACCCGGCCAATGGCGAAAAGCCTGTTACTGTCACAATCACCTATGATAACGCTGTCGGTGATGTACTGTTCGTTCCCGAGTGGGAAGGCCGCGATCTCACCGGCTGGGTTGACCAGAACGGCGACCCTGTTGCGCCTGAAACCCCCTACACCACAGCGCTGGAAAAACTCACTGCTACCTGGACCTTCCATGTGTACACTGTCCCCGTTGATCCTGCCAACGGCGAGGATGTCACCGACGTGAATTACACTTACGAGGACGTGATCGGCGACAACTATGATTTCACCACGGATCCTGTCTGGGAAGGCCACACCTTCACCGGCTGGGTGGACCAGGACGGCAAGCCTGTTGATCTGACGGCCACCTACACCGAAGATCTTACCTCCATCACCGGCACCTGGAAGCTGAATGAGTATGTTGTCCCTGTAGACCCCGCCAATGGCGAGGATGTCACCGATGTGACCTACACCTACGAGGACGTCATCGGCGACAAGTACGACTTCTCCAAGAACCCCACCCGCAAGGGCTACACCTTCCAGGGCTGGGTGGATCAGGACGGCAATCCCGTTGACCTGAAGGCCACCTACACCGAGGATATCCAGTCCATCAACGGCAGCTGGAAGGGCAAGACCTACACCGTCACCTTCAAGCTGGAGGAGGACGAGGGTACCCTGAGCTTTACCGAGAAGAAGGTCGTCAACGGCGATCCTCTGGGCTACACGCCCAAGGTGGAGCGTGAGGGCTACACCTTCATCGGCTGGTATGACGAGTACGGCAAGTACTACAACAGCGAGACCATCTTTAACGCTGCACGGGATATCACCCTCACTGGCCGCTGGACCAAGACCATTGTTCCTACCGGCGATGACAGCGACCCCGCGCTCTTCGCACTGATGATGCTGGGCTCCCTGGCCTGCGCCGGAGCAATCCTCATCCGTCTGCGCAAGCGTGAGGATAAGGTCTGATAAAAAAGACTAAACCAGATAAACCTTAAACAGGGCTCCCGCCGGAGCCCTGTTTTTCACAGGATGACGATTCTTTACCGGCCGGGCCGTAGGGGCGGGGCTTGCCCCCGCCCGGATGACACAGCTGAAAGGGGAGTCCTGAGGGCAGAATATATCAGCCGGAAAATGGGAGACACTTTTTTACACTTTTTTAACCTTTGGCCTTTCCGGTGTTGTATAATCGTTGTATAATATGATATAAGGTATATTGACAGGTTTTTCAGCAAAGCATTGGAGGAAAAGAAAATGAGTAAACGTGCGCTTATCGTTGAGGATGACAGCAATATCGCCGAGCTTCTGCGCCTGTATCTGGGCAAGGACGGCTTTGAGGTGATGATCGCCTCAGACGGCGGCAAGGCGGAAAGCAGCTTTGACCTGTTTGCCCCGGATGTGGTGCTGCTGGATATCATGCTGCCGGTGAAGGACGGCTGGCAGGTCTGCCGGGATATACGGAAGAAATCTTCCACGCCCATAATAATGCTTACGGCAAAGGGAGAAACTAACGATAAAGTGAACGGCCTGGAGATGGGGGCGGACGACTATGTGACCAAACCCTTTGAGGTGAAGGAGCTGCTGGCCCGGGTTCATGCGGTCATGCGCCGCACTGATGCTGACGGCCCGGTGGAGAAGAAGCTGACC
>JALFOM010000100.1 GCA_022782265.1 Clostridiales bacterium
CAGGGAGCTGGCCCCCGGCAAACTGGGCCGTATTGTGCAGAAATGCACCATGGTCAATCCGAAAAAACGCTACAAAAATGAGCGTGACTTGATGGAAGCGCTTTGAGAGGGAAAACATATGCGAAAAAAATGTATACACTGCGGCGCGGAGCTGCCGGAGGAGGCCGCTTTCTGTCCCCACTGCGCCCAAAGCCAAATTGAGAAAGTAGAAATAAAGCCTCCGCGCCGGTGGCGAAAAAAGGCCATGATCGCCTCAGTCTGTACGCTTCTTGGGACTTTTGTCCTGCTTGCCGTTTTTCTATACCACCGCCCGGTGACCCTTGAGGGCGGCGCGAGAGTGGTCTATACTGACAAAGACGGAGAATATGAGCTGATTATCGGCTCCGATTCCAGCAACCTTGCCAACCGGGCGCCAGAAGAGTACAGGAGCATCTCCCTGCCTGCCGATGACGCCTCCTGCCTCCCGGCGCTTCTGGGGGTTTTCCAAAACGGGGAGCTTGCGGATGTGGAGCATTTCTTTGCCAAGGTGGAAAGCTGCATGCTGGAGGCCTTCCCCAACGAAAACGGCGCGCTGCAAATCAGTGACCCCATATACAGCGATGTTTTTGCCCCCTCCGCCCGGGAATGTGACGTGTTCTTCACCGGAACGAGCGGCACAAACCAGCTTGTCTGGACGCTGAAGATGAAAAACGGCGACACCATCCGCTTAAGCGAGACCTTTGAGGTCGTCACCCTTGTCCACCAGGTGTTTACCCCGGAGGACGCGCCCATGGAGACTATAGAGGATCTGAAAGCCCTGCTGAACCGGATCGACGGGGAAGTTCCCGCCGACACCATTGTGGACATCTACCTGCCTGCAGTCACCTATGACGGCGGACTGACCATGGCTTCCCGGGCCGTCAATCTCTACGGCTGCACAGACGGCAACGGGCGCACCTGCTTTACCGGGACGCTGTCCATCCGCACGGACAGCCCTTCTCTGGTGACGCTGTGTGATCTGGACTTTCTGGGCAGCGGCGGCACCGGTCTTTCTTCCTCTGCCTCTGCCATGATTTTCGGCTGCACCTTTTCCGGCTGGGACACCGGCGCGGAGGTGGCTGATGGCGGCATGATCGGCGTGGAAAACTGTGTGTTCCAGAATAACGGCACAGGCTTCCGGTACGACACAGCCAACTTCAGCTTCTTCAAGTCCGGTTTCCCGGACTGCAGTTTTGAAAACAACGGCACCGGCGTACAGTTTGCCCGTCTGCCGGGGTCCATGCCTCTGGATTTTTCCTTTACCGTCTTTTCCGGGAATGAGATCGACATTGATAACCCCATTGATTATCCCCTTGACCTGTCCGATGCGATTTTCCAATGAAAATACTATGCAGCCGGTTAATTGTTTTCTCACAATTACCGCGTTATCATAACGTATCAGGGACATATCCCGAAAAAACGAAGAAATGAGGAAAAGAAAAATGAAAAAATGGCTTGCGCTGCTTCTGGCGGCGGTTATGGTCTTTTCTCTCAGCGCCTGCGGAGAAAAGGGAACAGAAAGCACTCCCGCAGCTCAGGAGAGCGCCCTGACGGCTGAACAGCAGATGATCGTGGAGGCCGTGAGCGCACAGATCCAGTCCGAGACCTTCGCACAGTGGCAGGAGCTGGCGGAGCAATTCAAGGGCAGCGCCCCCAAGGCCCCCGAAGTGACCTCTGTTCTGCACTATGAGATCGAGGATTTTGACGGCGAAAAAATGGACTGCTACCTGGTCAACATTTCCGCAGATGTTGCCTGGTGGTTTGACGAGGCGGCACAGCAAGGCACACTTGAAGAGCGGTATCAGCTCTTTGTAAGCAGCGACGGAAAGACCGTTATGGATTCCGTTACCACTGATGCCGGCAATTTTAACGGCGATACTTCCACCCCCGAGGGCAGAGCAACCTATCTTCTCTGGAAGTTCGGCAACATGATGGGCGGCAGTTTTCAGGGGGATTTCCTGAATGACAGCGAAACGATTACCGAATGGTCTGCCGAGGAACTGGCAGTCATCAACGAAAATCTTTGATATCATAAAAAATCGGCGGATACTTTTCGTATCCGCCGTTTTTTATGAGCCGGTCTGTAAGCCGGGTTCTGTTGAAAACGACCATCTATCTAGACCTGCCGTTGCCGGCAGGTTCAAGCCACCTCCTGAGAACGGCCGGGCCGGCCATGCGTTCTCCCACGGTGTTGCTCCGGATAGAGTTTACAGCGTCCACATGTCTCCATGCGACGAGTGAGCTCTTACCTCACTTTTCCACCCTTACCGGAAGGCAAGCCTCCCGGCGGTATATCTCTGTTGCACTTGTCCGAGGGTCACCCCTGGCGGGCGTTACCCGTTATCCTTGCCCTGTGGAGCCCGGACTTTCCTCACGCACAGGCTTTCGCCTTGTGCCCGCGGTCGTTCAACCGACTCATGGGCCTATTTTAATCATTTCAGCCCCGCAAGTCAATAATATTTCTTGTAATCGGCCAGAAAAAGCATTATAATTATTGTTTGCGAGGTGATTTTACTTGACACTGAACGAGTATGTAAATTCCATTAAAGATAAACGGATCGCCGTAATCGGCGTGGGCGTGAGCAACACGCCGCTGATCAATCTGCTGTTAAGCTGCGGCTGCAATGTGACCGTCTGCGATAAGCGGAGCCTGAGTGAAATGGGCATGGAGGCCCTGGACCTGATCAACCGGGGAGCCAAACTGAAGCTGGGGGAGGACTATCTTGAGGGCCTTGACCACGACATCATCTTCCGCACGCCGGGCCTGATGCCCTTTGACCCCCATCTGGAAGCGGCAAAGGCCAGAGGCAGCCTGATCACCTCAGAGATGGAGGTGTTCTTTGCCCTCTGTCCCTGCAAGACCATTGCGGTGACAGGCAGCGACGGAAAGACCACGACAACGACGATTATTTCCGAGCTGCTGAAAGCCGCCGGGTACCGGGTGCATCTGGGCGGCAACATCGGCCACCCGCTGCTCTGCGAGATCCCGGAGACCGTAGCAGACGATATCGCCGTGCTGGAGCTCAGCTCCTTCCAGCTCCACAGCATGTACTGCAAGCCCAATGTGGCCGTCGTCACCAACATTTCCCCCAACCACCTAGATAAGCACAAGGACTATCAGGATTATATCGACGCAAAGCGGGCGGAGTTTGAGCATCAGAACGAGGATGACAAGCTGATTTTGAACTTTGATGATGAGCACAGCGCCTATTACGCCCATTTTGCCCACGCGCCGGTGAGCTATTTTTCCGATAAAAACCGGGTGGACCGGGGCGTGATCTGCGAAAACGGCGTGATCCTGCGCGTAAACGGCACAGAGCAGCAGGAGATCATGGGCGCTGAGGAGATCAAGCTCCCGGGCGAGCATAACCTGCTCAACTACCTGGCCGCCTTTGCCGCTGTTGAGGGCCTTGTCAGTAATGAGATCTGCCGTCAGGTGGCCATGACTTTCGCCGGTGTGGAACACCGGCTGGAGCAGGTGCGCGTCTTGAACGGCGTCACCTACATCAACGACTCCATCGGCACCAGCCCCACCCGCACCAGCGCGGGGCTTCACGCCCTGAAGGTCAAGCCTATCGTCATCGCCGGGGGCTACGACAAGCACATCCCCTTTGACGGTCTGGGCGATGAGCTTTGCCGGTTTGCAAAGCGGGTCTTTCTCACCGGCGACACGGCGGAGAGCATACATAAGGCCATTGTCAATTCGCCTTACTACGCTGAAAGCGGTCTGGAGGTCCAAAGGATCGACGATTTTAAGGAAGCGGTCCTGGCCGCCTCCGCCTCCGCGGAGCCGGGGGATATCGTGCTTCTGTCCCCGGCCTGCGCCGCCTTTGACCGCTTCAAGAATTTCGCGGAGCGGGGCAAATATTTCAAGGAAATTGTAATGGAGCTTAAATAAATGAAGATATCAGAGATAAAACCCCAGGTATATGAGATGGCCGCCCGGGCAGAGGAGCGCATCCGGTCCCGTTTTGCCCAGATCGACGCCGTGGCGGAGGAAAACACCCGCCGGGTCATGGAGGCCTTTCAGGACAATCGGGTGTCCGACAGTTGCTTTGCCGGCACCACCGGCTATGGCTACGACGATCTGGGCAGGGAAGTGCTGGATAAGATCTACGCCCAGCTTTTCGGCGCCGAGGCCGCCCTGGTCCGCATCAACTTTGTCAACGGCACCCATGCCCTGACCACGGCCATGTTCGCCCTGGTCAAGCCCGGTGACACCATTCTGGCCGTTACCGGCACCCCCTATGACACCCTGCGCAGCGCCATCGGAATCTCCGGGGACGGCTTCGGCTCCCTGAAATTTTACGGCGTCAACTACGGCGAAGTGGCCCTGACCGCAGAGGGAAAGCCCGACCTGCCCGCTATCGAGAAGGCCGCTGCTGATGAAAAAGTCACTGCCGTGATGATCCAGCGCTCCCGGGGCTATGCCGACCGGCCGGCCCTCACCGTGCAGGAGATCGGTGAGATCTGCAAATCGGTGAAAAGGGTGAACCCCAACTGCAATATCATGGTGGACAACTGCTACGGCGAATTTACCGATGTGATCGAGCCCACCCATGTGGGCGCGGACATCGTGGCCGGTTCCCTTATCAAAAACCCCGGCGGCGGTCTGGCCCCCACCGGCGGCTATGTGGCGGGCAAAGCCCGGCTTGTGGAGCGGGCCGCCCTGCGGCTGACCACGCCGGGCATCGGCGCGGAGTGCGGCTCCACCCTGGGCAATAACCGCCTGCTGTTTCAGGGGCTTTTCATGGCCCCCCATGTGGTGGCTCAGGCTCTGAAAACGGCGGTTTTCTGCGCTGCCATGATGGAGCAGCTGGGAATCGAGAGCTCTCCCACCGTTGAGGAAAAGCGCTCCGACATTATCCAGATGGTGAAGCTGGGCAGCCCGGATAAATTGAAAAAGTTCTGTCTGGGCATACAGGCCGGCGCGCCGGTGGACTCCTATGTGACCCCGGAGCCCTGGGCTATGCCCGGCTATGACGACGAGGTCATTATGGCCGCCGGGGCCTTTATTCAGGGCTCCTCCATCGAGCTCTCCGCCGACGGCCCCATGCGCGAGCCCTATATTGCCTACATGCAGGGCGGCCTGACCTATGAGTCGGGAAAACTGGGCATCATGATGGCCGTCAGTGCCATGCTGGACTGATTTCAGGCATATAATACATGGGGAGGTGACCCCATGGCTTACCGTCGCATATTCCGCCGCAGGCCCCGCAGAAGATATGCGGAGCCAGCCCCCGCTTTCGCGGGCAGGCCGCGCCGTAACAGAGGAATCAGTATTCTGTTCCTGCTGGTGGCCCTGCTGCTGTTTCTGGCCGCCGCGTCGCTGTATTTAAAAGACGTCTCCACCGCCATCGCCGTATCCGACGCCAGCGACGCCGTGACCGTCAGCATCAATAACGCCATAGCCGACATCATGCGCAACGGGGATTACAGCGCGGACTATTTTGTCACCTTTGAAAAGTCCGAGGCTGGGGAGATCACCGCCATCAGCAGCAACATGGCCCGGATCAACGCCCTTTCCGCAAAGATACTGGACCGTATTGTGGGCGCAACCGACACCCATATGCTGACGGTGAACATCCCCGTGGGAAACCTGACCGGCGTCAGCCTCCTCATGGGTCGGGGACCCAAGGTGCCGGTAAAGATCATCACCATGACCTCCTCCCGGGTGGAGTTTAACAACAGCATCGTCACCGCCGGCATCAACCAGACCAAGCACCAGATCAATCTGGAAGTGATCGTGGATATCGACATTCTGGTCCCCTGGGGCACGGAGAGTACACAGGTCATTACAGAGGTGCTCATTGCGGACACCATTGTGGTGGGCCGGGTGCCGGATACCTATCTCAGCATGGAATCAGGATTAACAGAGGAAAATTGAAAACGGAGAAACGCAATGGACGCACAAAAGGAAATCATCAGGCTCCGCCGCGAGCTTGAACACCACAACAAGCTGTACTATGTTCTGGACGCGCCGGAGATATCCGACTATGAATACGACATGCTTATGCAGCGGCTCAAAGCCCTGGAAGCCCTGCACCCGGAGCTGATTACCCCCGACTCTCCCACCCAGCGGGTGGGCGGCGAGGCTCTGTCCAAGTTTGAGCCGGTGAGGCACCAGGTGCCGCTGGAAAGCCTGACCGACGTTTTCTCCTATGATGAGCTTTTTGCCTTCGGGGATAGGATGGACGCAAGCCTTCTGACGCCCCACGACTATGTGGTGGAGCCCAAGATCGACGGCCTGTCCATGTCGCTTGAGTATGAAAACGGCGTTTTTGTCCGGGGCGCTACCCGGGGCGACGGCGTGACCGGCGAAAATGTAACGGAGAATCTGCGCACCGTGCGCTCTCTGCCTCTGCGCATTGAAAACGCACCGGAGCGGCTGATTGTCAGGGGCGAGGTGTATATGTCCAAATCCGTCTTCGAGCAGCTGAACGCGGAGCGGGAGATCAAGGGAGAGCCTCTGCTGGCCAATCCCCGTAACGCCGCCGCAGGCTCCATGCGCCAGCTTGACCCCAAGGTGGCGGCCTCCCGCAAGCTGGATATCATCTGCTTTAACCTGCAGTACAGTTCCGGTGAGCCGTTCAAGACCCACGCCGAGACCCTGGACGCCATGCGCGCCATGGGCTTTCCCGTGGTGCCCTATACCCGCTATGACAATATCCGCGACTGCGTTCAGCGCATCGAGTGGCTGGGCGAGAACAGGGGAGAGCTGGCCTATGACATGGACGGCGCGGTGATCAAAATCAACTCCCTGGCCCAGCGGGAAGCCCTGGGCAGCACGGCCAAAGCGCCCCGCTGGGCCGTGGCCTTCAAATATCCGCCGGAGAAGAAAGAGAGCAAAGTGCTGGATATTGTGGTACAGGTGGGCCGCACCGGTGTGCTGACGCCCAAGGTCATTGTGGAGCCCATCCGCCTTGCCGGGACCACGGTTTCCGCCGCCACGCTCCATAACCAGGACAATATCGACCGGCTGGACCTGCGCATAGGCGACACAGTGCTGCTGCAAAAGGCGGGGGAGATCATCCCCGAGGTCCTGTCGGTGAACAAGGAAAAGCGCCCTGAGGGGACGCTGCCCTTTGTGCTGCCCTCTGTCTGCCCCGAGTGCGGCTCGCCCGTAGTCAGGGACGAGGATGGCGCGGCTCTTCGCTGTACAAGCCCGGAGTGCCCCGCCCAGAGACTGCGCAACATCGCCCATTTTGCCTCCCGGGAGGCCATGGATATTGAGGGCCTGGGCATTTCCGTCTGCGAAAGTCTCATCAACAGCGGTCTGGTCAAAACCGCCGCGGATCTGTATTATCTGGAGGTAGGGCCCATTGCGGCGCTTGAGCGCATGGGCGAAAAATCTGCCGCAAACCTGATCGCCGCCATCGACCGGAGCCGGGAGGCGGGGCTTTCAAGGCTCCTCTGCGCCTTCGGCATACGTCAGGTGGGCCAGAAGGCGGCAAAGGTGCTGGCCTCTCATTTTGAAAATCTCGACGCGCTGATGGAAGCGGACGCGGAGGAGCTGACGAAAATACCGGATATCGGCGCCATTACCGCGGGTTTCATCACCGAGTGGTTTTCCAACCCCCAGTCTCAACATCTCATCAAGCGGCTTCGTGAAGCCGGTGTCAGCTTTGCCAGCAGGGAAGAGAAAAAGGACAGCCGCTTTGCCGGCATGACCTTTGTGCTCACCGGCACGCTGCAATCCTTCACCCGGGACGAGGCGTCCGCCATTATCGAGAGCTACGGCGGCAAGGCCTCCTCCTCCGTCTCCAAAAAGACCAGCTATGTTCTGGCCGGAGAGAACGCGGGCAGTAAGCTGACCAAGGCGGAAAGCCTGGGCATAAAGATCATCAGCGAGGAAGAATTCAAAGAGATGATCCAATAAGGCGCAAAGGCCCTTGAAACACTATTTTTTAGGGAGAATATGGGGATGAACATAAGGAAAGAGACCATCATCGGCATACTCATGATTGCGGCAGCTGCAGCCCTTGGCATCGCGGGCTTCCTTTTGCTGCCCGCCACATTGACGGTTCAGGTCAATTTAAGCGGCGAAGCCACCAATACCATGCCGAAAGCTCTTGGGCTGCTGATCCCCTTTGCCATCAGCGCGGTTTTCAGCGTCCTCTATATGAAAGGCGGAAAGGAGACCAGGATGCGCAATCTGGTCGTAGCCATCGTCGGACTGGCCGTCATGGTCGTCACCTTCATTTTTAATCTGTAATACTTTTTTCGGTAAAAACGTTATATGACGGAGCTATTCAAGCTCCGTCATATAACGTTTTCCTTTTTCTGTTTTTTCAATGGGGCGAAAACCGGCCTTTTCAAAGCAGCGCTGGGAGGCCGTGTTGAAATCGTAAATTTCCTGCACATACAGCCGGGTGTACCCAAGCGCCCGGCCGCGCTCTTTCAGGGCGGCAATCACCTGGCTGCCGATCTGCTGGCCTCGGTACGCCTTATCCCCTAACACAATGGGCATGTCCTCCTGCCAGAAGGTGACGTCGCCGATGGGCCGGAAGCCCTCTTCCTCTGCTGCTTCGATGAAATAC
Organism: Clostridiales bacterium; assembly: GCA_022782265.1. Lineage (GTDB taxonomy): Bacteria > Bacillota > Clostridia > Oscillospirales > Oscillospiraceae > Limivicinus. Next base: position 8,559 of record JALFOM010000100.1, read on the forward strand.
AGTTCCCCGTGCCTGTCCAGATAGCGGTACATGAGCTCCAGCTTCTCCATGGTATAGGGCTCTCTGACCCCATCCACCAGATATACAGTATCTTCATCCAGTTACCAGGGCAGGGCAAAAGCAAAGACCCCGTCAAATTTCCGCAGCCGCAGACGATCACTGACGCGGAGGATGTCTGGCTGTACGATTCCTGGAATGGGCATAGGTCTTCAGCCCTCCAGGCCCAGCAGCTGCAGGGTCCAGCGGTCCGGCTTGCCGCCGTAGAACTTGTCCAGCACCTGCTGGAATACCGGCTGCTCCGGGGCCGCCGCCATAAAAAGGGTCATGGAGGAGCGGAGCTTCATGTCGTCCGGTATGCCCATGACCTCCGTGGCGTTGTTGGAGTCCAGCGTCAAAAGGGCCTGGGAAATTTCAATCAGGTTACGGCTCAGATAGGGGTCAGCCATGAAGGCTTTGGCCTCCTCCATGTCGTGTATGGAGTAATACTGGGCGGTGGAGCTTCTGCCCAGCCCCTCGATCTGAGGGAAGATATACCAGATCCAATGGCTGGTTTTCCTGCCTCTTTTGATTTCAGAGAGGGCAGTGCTGTAGCTTCTCTGCTGCGCGGTGATAAAACGGCTTATATCCACACTCATGCTTCTTTTCCTCCTATGTTGGTGTTAATAAAATCAAACAGTGCAGCGGTCACCCGCCCTTTATCCACGGGGTAGCTCAGGCCGTGGCCTGCCCCCTCGATCAGCACAAGCTTTTTGGGCGCGGCGCACAGTTCACAGGTACGTTCAGACATTTCCGGGGGCACAAAGCGGTCTGCCGTGCCGTGGATAAATAAAATGGGGGTTTTTGATTTTGCCACTGAATCAAAGGTGCTGGCCTCTTTCAACCCAAAGCCGGCAAATACGCTTGTGAACAGGCCCATGAGCCACAGGGTGGGCTTGACCGGCACGCCGCGAAACCTTGTCCGGATGACGCAGTCCATAATGTCGTAGGGGGAGCTGAAGCCGCAGTCGGCGATAATGCCCCGCACATTTCCCGGGAGGTCCATATCTGAGGCCATCAGCACGGTGCTGGCCCCCATGGAGATGCCGCCCAGCAAAATGGGATGCTCGTCCCCGAAGAGCTGGGAAGCATAGGTGGCCCAGGAGACCACGTCGTGCCGTTCTTTTACGCCGAAGCAGGTGAACAGGCCCTCCGATTTTCCGTAAGCGCGCTGGTCGCAGATAATGAGATTCAGACCCAGGGAGTGATAGACCGGGAGCACGCTGTTAAAATCCAGCTTCCAGGAGGAGCGCCAGCCGTGGAAGAGAATGATGGTGCCCCGGGCATTATCGCAGGGGACAAGCAGCGCGTGCAGCAGCTTCCCGTCATAGCTCATCAGCTCCAGATCCTCGGTCTCCTGCTGTGTAAGCCAATCTTTTCCTGCCAGAACATCGTCCTTTACCATGCCGTAGCCCTGTTTATCCAGTACATCCGGGTCAAACAGATCGGGCACGGCCCGCCTGCCGCAGGCGTAGGATAAAATGCCCAAGCCCACAACAAAAACCGCCAGCAGCAGACCCAAAACAATCCAGAGAACAATCATCCCTTCGGCCTTCTTTCTTATTTCTGCCGGTATTATATCATTAAAAAGCCTAAAGAAAAAGAGGCTGTCAATGAACAGCCTCAAATTTCTTAACTCCGGTCAAAGGCGGGGTTGACAGCATAGAAGTTTTTCTGGTCCATTTTTTCGATTGCCCGCCGCAGGCCCTCGCCAAAGCGCTGGTAGTGGACCACCTCGCGCTCACGCAGGAAGCGGATTACATCGTTTACATCCGGGTCGTCGCTGAGCCGCAGAATGTTGTCGTAAGTGGTCCGGGCTTTCTGTTCCGCAGCCATATTTTCGGACAGGTCCGTGATCACATCGCCCTTTACCGCCATGCTGGCCGCGCTCCAGGGGAAGCCGGAGGCCGCGGTAGGATAGACGCCGGTAGTGTGATCCACAAAATAGGCGTCAAAGCCGGCCTTTTTGATCTGCTCCATGCTCAGATCCCGGGTAAGCTGATGGACGATCGCGCCGATCATCTCCAGGTGTCCCAGCTCCTCTGTACCTACAGAGGGGTCAAAATGAACCCGCTGTCCGTCTGATCGGCAGATCGGCCTGCGTTTACCTCTGCGTCTGGGTGAAGAACATTGCAGGCAGATGGTCAGCAGATTTTGGAACGGAAATTCCTTCCTGTCCCCACATGCGATTTCCACGGCAGCGTGCGCTGAAAATAGAATAAAGCGAATATATGCACTATGCAAAAGTAAAGCCTTCCCGGAATAAAGTGAATAGGGGAGGGGAGACATGATGAGAAGAAAGGTGCTCCTTCTTCAAATCGAAAACGACAGGGAAATTTCCCCTGAGACAGACGAGGAATTTTTTGACGCACTTTGGCGCAGTCTGCTTCTTGCCCTGAAAGAGGACGGCTTTATGAATGAAGCCCAGCTTCGCCGGGCCGAAGAGAAAATCAGAACACAAAAGGGCAACAATCTGAACTTTCCCGGGAGGTGAGCGCGGCGATCAAGGTTGCGGGCTATTGCCGTGTCTCCACAGAACAGGAGGATCAGCGAAATTCTCTGGCGGCACAGCAGAGGTATTTCAAAGAACTTATCGAAGGCCGTGAGGACTGGGAGCTGTACCAGATCTATGCCGACGAGGGGATCACCGGCACTTCCACGAAAAAGCGGGAACAATTCAAGCGCATGATCAGCGACGCCCATGAGGGAAAGTTTCAGCTGATTGTCACGAAAGAGGTCAGCCGTTTTTCCCGCAATATTCTGGACACCATTGCCTACACCCGGGAGCTGAAGGCCTTGGGCGTAGGGGTGCTTTTTATGAACGATGGAATAAGCACGCTGGACCCGGACGCGGAGCTCAGGCTGTCCATCATGGCCTCTGTCGCCCAGGAGGAGAGCCGGAAAACCTCTTCCCGGGTCAAATGGGGTCAGGCCCGACAAATGGAGCGGGGCGTGGTTTTTGGCCGCTCCCTGCTGGGGTATCAGGTAAAGGATGGAAAGATAAGGGTCCAGCCGGAGGAAGCGGAGCTTGTCCGGCTTATTTTCCGCAAGTATGGCCTTGAGAAGAAGGGGACCACCGTCATCGCCCGGGAGCTGCGGGAGGCGGGATATTGCAATCCAAGCGGAACGGCAGAATGGCGCGGAAGCTATCTGCTGAAGCTTTTGAAAAATGAAAAATATGTGGGAGACCTGGTTCAGAAAAAGACCATAACCCCGGACTATCTGACCCACGCCAGGAAATATAACCACGGGCAGGAGGAATTGATCGTCATCAAAAATCACCACCAGCCCATTGTAGAACGGTCTTTGTGGGACGCTGTCCAGGCAGAGATGAAAAGGAGAGACCGCCATAACCGGCAGAATACCGGACACTCTGCCCACTACACTTTTTCCGGCAAGATCAGATGCGGCATCTGCGGAGCCAATTTTACTGCCAGAAGGAAAAAACGGAAAGACGGCGGCAGCACCCTGTACTGGGCCTGTCTTACGGCGGTAAAGGAAGGGCGACAACATACGGATTACATGGGCCATCAAAAGGGCTGCAATATCGGCCGCCTGATTTCCAATGAATCGGCCACGGAAATGTTTCGCCTGACCCTTCAGTCGCTCAGGTTCAACCGGCAGCAGCTTTCCGGGTACCTGGCCCAAATCGCCGCTGAGGCCGTCAGGGAGACAGAACAGGCTGAAGAAGAGAGAATGATGCGGGAGATCGAGCGGGTGACAAAAAAGAAAGAAGGCGTGCTTGACGCCTTCATATCGGATGAAATTGGCGTGGAAGAGATGAATGCGCTGAACCGGCACTGTGACCGGCAGCTTGAAGCCCTGAATGAACGGCTTGCTCAGCTTCGTCAACTGGCAGGCCAATCCGTCTCCGGGACAGAGGCTGGTATGCGCGAGCATCTGGAGGCCATTTTGACGGGCAGGGTGACAAGTGAACTATTCTGCAAAACCATTCTGGACAACATTCTGATCTGCCCGGATAAAACTGCGGAGCTCAGCCTGGAGCGTCTTTCCCTGCGTTGGCGCTTTTCCCTTTAACACAGCAAATCAGCGCGCCGATCAATGCGCCCAGCGTGTTGTGGATCACATCATCCGTCTCAGCCTGGCCCAGTGCAAAACAGAACTGGCTGTATTCAATCCCGGCACTGAGCAGAGCAAACAGCAAACTCACGAAAAGCAGCTTTTTTCTGCGTCTCCACCCCTGGGGCAGCAGCTCAGAAACCAGCAGCCCGGCAGGGAAGAAGAGGGCCACGTTCATGAAGTTACTGCGAAGAATCTCCTTATTGCCCCCGCTGAGAACAGAATAATAAGACAAGAAGGGGATCAGTGCCGGGTCCGTCCTGCTCTCCGATATGCCGCGGTTGAACAGCGTGGCCGAGACAATAAATAGCAGCCAGAACAGAGCAAACAAGGCAACCCCCGGACGCCAGAAACCCTTTTTCCCCAGCCTTTGCCGAAAAAGCAGGAAAAAAAGGCTGAATATAACCAAAAAGAAAAGCGCCTGCGTGAAGGGCAGGCAATAAAACCAATTTAACAGTGCATGGAGCATTTTGCCGTCTCCTGAAATGAATGGGTTGTGTTTCAGTTTATCATGCTTAAGTGCAGAAATCAATATTCTTGATTTTATCAGCCGCATATGTAATAATAAGCGGCAAGAGAAAATGTTTCTGTAATCAGCGGGAGGGAAAGAGATATGGAAGCGGTTCAGGAGCTGTTTTTGCAGGCCGTGAGGGCCTCACTTGAAAACAAAAAAACAGATTGGGAGACAGAGCTGGAGACAGAGCAGTGGCTGGCCCTCTTTCAAATGGCGGAAATACACAATGTTCTTCCTCTGATCTATGACGCGGTTTACAGCTGCCCGGCGGCACGGAAAACGGAAGGGGATTTCTTCACTCCCGTAAAAAGGCGTACGCTCCAGATGGTCATGATGCAAACGCAAAAGACCAGCGAATTTCTCCGGCTTTACGAGAAGCTGAAGGAGGCCGGCGTAAGGCCCTGTGTGGTCAAAGGCATCATATGCCGGAACATTTATCCCAATCCGGATTACCGCATATCCGGTGATGAAGATATCTTAATCCCTGCGGAGCAGTTTCCGCTTTGCCATGAAACGATGCTCTCCTGCGGCATGACCCTTTCCGAGCCGGAGATGGACATCAATGAAGCCTACGAGGTCCCCTACGGCAAAATGGGCAGCCCCATTTATATTGAGCTGCATAAGAGCCTGTTTCCGCCGGATTCCCAGGCCTACGGCGATCTAAACCGCTTTTTTGAAGGGGTCACGGAACGGCTGATGGAAGTGCAGGTACAGGGAAGTCAACTCTGCACAATGGAGCACACCGACCATTTATTCTATCTGATCTGCCACGCCTTCAAGCATTTCCTTCACAGCGGCTTTGGCCTCAGACAGGTCTGCGATATTGTTCTGTATGCAAACACTTATGGGGATCAGATCGACTGGGAGCGCATCGTGGAAAACTGCCGGGAGATTCGGGCCGAGCGCTTTACCGCGGCGCTGTTCAAAATCGGGGAAAAATATCTGTGCTTTGATGCGGATAAGGCCTGTTATCCCGCTGTCTGGAGAGAACTGGACGTGGACGAGAGCGCCATGCTCAGCGATCTGCTGGATTCCGGGGTCTACGGTGGCGCCAATATGAGCCGCAAGCACAGCAGCAATATCACGCTGAATGCCGTGTCCGCCCAAAAGCAGGGTAAGAAGGCGGGAAACCATGTGCTGAAAACCGTTTTCCCCTCCGCGAAAGCACTGGAGGGCCGTTTCCCCTATTTAAAGGAACACCCCTATCTGCTGCCTGTGGCATGGAGCAGCAGACTGATCCACTATCAAAAGGAACTGCAGCAGACCAGCGGCAATGACGCCGCCGAGAGCATCAGGATCGGAAATCAGCGCATTGAGCTGATGAAGCAGTACGGGATAATTGAATGAGCGTGAAAAAGCGCAGATCAGGTCTGATTGTCAGCCTGATCTGCGGCTTTTTTGTTGAATTAATCTTCAAAGCGCAGGGTAATGGACAAACCGTCATAACCGCAGAGCGCATCGGGAAAAAACGCCCGGGCGTTGGGAAGAAAGTCCTCCGGCCGTCGCATCATCTGGGAAAAATGGGTCAGCCACAGGCGCTTTGCCTTTGCCTTTTCGGCAAGCTCCGCCGCCTGGCGGAAGGTACTGTGACCGTACAAAAGGGCCTGATCCTCCTGACTGTCCTCGCCGTAGGTGGCGTCACAGATCAGCAGGTCCGCGTTGGCCGCCGCCTGTTCAAGAGCCGGACAGGGCAGGGTATCGCCGGAAAAGACCACCCGAAATCCCCGGCGCGGCTCGCCCATGAGCATCGTGCCCAAAACCGGCTCGCCGTTTTGATACAAGGTCCTGCCCTCCCATTCAACGGCATTTGTGGGATGGGCAATGATCTCTTTCCAACAGCGCACCGGGACGCCCAGCGCCCTGGCCTTCTCCGGCGCAAACTTCGGCGGACGGGCAAGGGAAAAGGCGTAGCCCTGACTGGGTACCCGGTGCAGTGTGGGAAAGGCCGCAAAGCCCGCCCCCTCCGGCCAGGCCGGGCAGAGGCTTTTCATGGCAAAGTCCCCGGACTGGGGCACGGGAAGAAGTCTTATCTCATAATCCTCTACCGCTGCCAGGCGAAGAACCGGCACCAAAGCCTCCTCCAGGCCCTCCGGCCCGGTTATGGTGAGCGGCTCTGTGCGTCTAAGACAGCTCATGGTCTGAAGCAGACCGGGCAGGCCGAAGATGTGGTCGCCGTGGTAGTGGCTCAAAGCGATAAGGTCGATCTTCAAGGGGCTGAATTTCTCCCTGCGCAAAGCCGCCTGGGTGCCTTCTCCGCAGTCGAAGAGTATGCAGTGCCCGGCGCAGCGAAGAACCGCCGCGCTGACGCCGCGCTCCGGCGTGGGCATGGTGGCGCCGCTGCCCAGCAAAGTGACATCGATCATTATTGCGCTCTGTTACCGGTAAACAACGGAGGAGGCAAGGGCTTCCGCGCGCTCCCGGCCTTCAAAATATTGTACGATAGACAGGGCAAAGGGGATGGCCGTACCCAATCCCCGGCTGGTGATGACTGTACCGTCCACCGCCACAGGGTCGAAGCTGACTTTTGCCCCGGTCAGCTGTTCCTCCATACCCGGATAGCACACGGCCTTTTTGCCCTCCAGAAGCCCAGCCTTTGCCAGTACCGTAGGCGCAGCGCAGATCGCGGCGGTGAGCTTTCCGGCGGCGGCAAAACTGCGCAGCAGCGCCAGAACCCGCTCATCGGCGGCAAGGTTCGTTGTGCCGGGCATACCGCCGGGCAAAATGACCCCATCGTATTGGGAAAAATCCGTCCCGGAGAAATTCCTGTCCGCGCCTATGCTGATCCCGTGACTGCCGGTCACATGCCCGGAATCGGCAACGGAAAGGATCTCACAGCCGATCTTTGCCCGCCGCAGCAGATCCACAACGGTCAGCGCCTCGACCTCTTCATATCCATTTGCAAATAAAATTGCTGTTTTCTTCATCGGACATCCTCCTTTTTATGCAGATATTATACCTTAAGCTTTCCCGGGGTTCAAGACGGAAGGTTTCATTTTGACCCCTCTGTACCTATATCGGTGAGCAGACCCTTCAGCTCCGGGTAGGGCATGGAATACCGCTGGCTCAGGTAGCGGAGGGAAGCGCCTAATTCACCATCCGGACCGCCGTACTGTGTGATGATGAATTTTGCCAGGGCCGGGTTGGTGTTTTTTATCTTTACCGGATATTGCAGCTTCTTTTCATACACAAACATCCCTTACACCTCCATTTTCGGCTGGTAATCCCAGGGCCAGGGATTGTCGAGCCATGCATAGCACTCCATTCCCAGCATATCCCGCTTCAGCACGGGGCCGATTTTCCTGATGTATCTGTCGTGGGCCTCTTTAGCGAGGGCAAGGAAGGTCTGATACATCTCAAAAGCCTGTTTGTCGTCCTTGTGGGTATCCAGATACAGCCCAAGCTCATGGGCTACAAAATCGATGGCCATAAGCTCCGTCATGGGCGTTACTTCCAGATTCTTATTGACAATATTCATAAATGGCAGGTCAAGTCCGGGAAACAACGTGCCTCGGGACAGCGCCTCATTGCTTTCGTAGGCCGGGTCCACGGACTTCTGCATGGGCGTATAGGCCATGGCCAGAGGCGCCATAGTGCCCGGCAAAGTCCCCAGCCTGTAATCATTCTTACTGTTGTCCAAGATCATTCCTCCTGTGTCGGATTGAGGTCTCCCTCAGGCCATATTATGCCGTGGATGTTCCTGCTGTGAGACCGGACTTTTTCTTGACATCGGCCCGACAGGGGATTAAACTCAAAACAAACTTTTTGGAATGAGGCAAAGACCATGAATGAAGTTCTGATCCGCACGGCAAGAGAGAGCGACGCGGAGGCGCTGCTGAAAATCTATACGCCCTATGTTACCGGTACGGCGATCACCTTTGAATATGATGTGCCGTCTGTTTCTGCGTTCAAGGAAAGAATAGCCCATACCCTTGAAAAATACCCCTATCTGGTGGCCGAGATCGACGGCGTGCCGGTGGGCTATGCCTATGCAGGCGTGTTTAAGGGCCGGGCCGCCTATGACTGGGCCGTGGAGACTTCAATCTATGTCGCCAAAGACAGAAAACGCTGCGGCATCGGCGGGCAGCTTTACCAGGAGCTGGAAAAGCGGCTGAAAGAGCAGCATATTCTGAACCTGTATGCCTGCATCGCCTACACCCAAAGGGAGGATGAATATCTCACCAATGACAGCGTGGCTTTCCATCAGAAATGCGGATACAGTCTGGTAGGGGAGTTTCACCAGTGCGGATATAAATTTGACCGCTGGTACGACATGGTGTGGATGGAGAAATTTTTGGGCGAGCACAGCATTCCGGCTCCCGATCTCCGACCGGCTGATAACAGATAAGCAAAACCGCTCTGCGTCACATGGCAGAGCGGTTCTGGTTTATCCGTGTTTTCTTTGCCAGCCCTGCACGCAGAGGGGCAGCTCCATCTGGTTTGCCTCCAGCAACGCCTTATCCAGAAGCACCGCCTCCGCGTCGCCGTCGGCCACGATCTTTCCCTGGGAAATCAGCAGCACCCGCTGGCAGGTGTCCAGGATCATGTCCAGATCGTGAGAGGCGATAAGCTTGGTCTGGGGCAGGGAATTGATGGTGTTGATTACCCGGCGGCGGTTCACCGGGTCAAGGGCAGTGGACGGCTCGTCCATTACAATCATCTCCGGCTCCATAGCCAGGATGGTGGCGATGGCCGCCATGCGCTTTTCTCCGCCGGAGATTTTGTGGTTATGGCGGTGCTTCAGCCCTTGCAGCCCCAAGGTATCCAGCACCTGATCCACCCGCCGCTCCGCTTCTTCCCGGCTCAGACCATAGTTCAGCGGCCCGAAAATCATGTCCTCATACACCGTGGGCATGAACATCTGATTGTCCGAGTTTTGCAGCACAAAGCCGATCTTCTGCCTGATTTGGGGCAGATTCTGTTTATTCACCGGAAGACCGTCCACTATAATCTCCCCGGAGCCCTTCAGCAGACCCAGCAGCAGATTCATGATGGTGGATTTTCCCGCGCCGTTTGCGCCGATCAGGCCCACAGCCTCGCCTTTATTGATGGTAAAGCTCAGATCCTCCAGTACCGGGTGCTCTCCGTCATAGGAGAAACTGACGTTTTGAAATTTGACCATTTTGCTTCACCTCACAAACAGGCTGCCCAAAAGGGCGCTGATGTTAATCACTCTTGCGCAGAGGAAGAATGCCGCGCAAAGCAAGGTATATATCAGGCCGGAGACACGGCAGGGCGGGACATCCGCGTAAAAGAAATTGCCCTTGAAGCCCCGCAGCAGCATACTGTTATACAGCTCTCCGGCCCGGTCCATACTGCGCAGCAGAAGCTGACCGAGAAAGGAGCCCCAGGCGGAGATATGTATACCCTTCTGGCCGGGAGCGCGCAGACTGTAGCCCTGGGTCATCACGGAGACCTCTTCCAGCATCACGCCGATATAGCGGTAGGTGAGCAGCAAAAGCGTGGTGATCACAGCGGGGACATGTATTTTTCGCAGGGCCGCACACAGTGAGTCAATGGACGTGGTGGCGATAAGCAGGAAGGAGGCCATAAGGGAAAATACCCCTTTCATCATCAGCACCAGCATGGACACCACGCCGCCGCTTATGGTGAGACCGCCCAGGGCGAGCAGGGGCGTGCGGTCCAGAAAGGGATTGACGATCCCCACCGCGCAGACCAGCGGCAGCACAAAGCGCAGCTTGTGAAAACACAGCCGCACCGGTATTCCGGTGATCTGAAACAGCAGCACCGGGTAGAGCAGCATCACGATCAAGCCGGAAAAATCATATTTAGGAAAAGAGACCACCGCCACGATATATAAAATCGTCACCAGCAGCTTGCAAAGCGGGTGAATGCGGTGGATGGGGGAGTCTTCCGCGGCCAGCGCGTCCATCTCCCGCAGCTCAGACCGGGCCAAGGATAATTTGTCCATGAATCGTGCTTCCTAAAAGAGTTATACAGAGGCATCTATATGAGATGCCTCTGTATTATAGCATAGTTTCAGGCTTTTGCAGCAGCTTTTTTCTTCCGGAAGAAGCCGCCGCCCAAACAGACCAACAATGCCACACCGGCCACGATGGCAGAGCCCGCAATGCCGGAAACCGAGGTCCCTGCGGCGCTGTCGCTGTTGGCAAAGGCATAGTCGGGCAGGAAAGCGGTTTTCTCCTGAATGGAGGCCGCCGTATCGGCCGCCGCGCTGGCAATACCGTAGTTTTCCTCGTCCAGCCCCATGTTTTCGCTGTAACCGCTTTCCGCGTTGCCAAACATGGACCACTCCAGCCCATCGGGATTGGCGCTGGCCGCAAGGCTCAGTCCGCCACCCACAACAAGGACCAGGACAGCAAGAATAACCAGCGTGGCTTTTACCGAGCGCTTGGCCTGTACAGCCGGGATGTTATCCACATCCATCAAAAGCTCCGGGCGGCTCTCGTAGACAAAGAGCAGAACGGCGCTGGTAATCAGTCCTTCAACCAGACCGATGGCCAGGTGGATGGGCTGCATAATGCCTACAAACGCGCCGAAGGGCAGTTCGGTGACGCCGGAAACGGTGGTCTCCAGCACGACAGAGAAGGCGCCAAGCTGCAGGGTAATCACGCAGCCCAGGATGGAGGCCAGAATGATTTTCATTCTGCCTTCTCCTTTTGCCCCCAGGCCCTTAAAGGCTTTGCTGCGCATGATGGGCCGCCACAGCAGGTAATAGCCCACAAAGCAGCCGTAAAAGGCCATGTTCCAGCAGTTTGCCCCCAGGGCAAGCAGCCCGCCGTCAGCAAAGAACAGGCATTGTATGGTGAGGATCACCACCATGGATAAAAAGCCGGCCTGTGGTCCCAGCAGTGCGGACAGCAGCATACCGCCGCAGAGGTGGCCGGAGGAACCGGTGCCGGGGATGGTGTAATTGATCATCTGGCCCGCAAAGACCAGCGCGGAGGTCACCGCCATGGTGGGCAGCTTTGCGGACTCTTCGTCCTTCTTCAGGGTTTTCACGGAAGCGCCGACCGTTACCGCCGTGGCGGCGTACATGGTAGCGGCTACTGCCGGGGCCAATAAAGCGTCTGCCATATGCATAATTCTGCACCTCTCCTGTTATTTGATGACACTATTTTAACAGGACAGAACCGGCATTTTAAGCCCCCCGGGGGGATATTTTTTTCATTTTTTATAAATTTTTTCTTCCGTTACCACCAGGTCCATGGAGATATCGTGGCTGTCGCAGATGATCTCATCCAGCTGCTGCAGCGAAAAGGCCGCCGCGATCTTCACCGCTTTTTTGCAGAGGGGGAGAAAGCGGTCGTAATAACCCGCTCCGTGTCCGAGACGGCGGAGCTTATCGTCAAAGGCCACGCAGGGGAGGATAATGGCGTCGATGTCCCCGGGGGAGACTGGCTTTGACCGCCCGGTTATGGGCTCAAGAATCCCGTAGCGCTTTTCCGCAAAGTCATCCGGGCTGTCCGGTTCATAGGCGGACATGATCCCGCCGCCGGCAGTGACTGGGTAGCACAGCCGCTTGCCCATAGCCCGTAGACTTTGATTCAGCCCGCTTACATCCGCTTCGTCATAGGTGGGCATGTAGGACAGGATCAGCCCTGCCTTTTGCAGCTCAGGCAGCCGAAGCAGCCTTGCGCAGATCAGCCCGCTCTTCTCTGAAATCTCCGGGCCGGTCATGTCCCGTCTCCGCTCCAGCACAAATTTTCTCTGTTCTGACTTGTTCAGAAATTTTCGCTCTTCCATTTTTCACCGCCGCTCGATCATCAGAATGTTGCTGATTATACTGTTGCTGTGCTGATGAATATAGCTGAAATACTCGCCCTTGTTGATGTAATACTCTCTGCCCCAGGAGGATATACGCAGAGCATTTAACTCGCTGCCGGTGACCGTCACATAATGGGCCTTTGCCGAGGAAGCCCGGCGCATTCTCCCCAGACTGTCCCGGCTGTACAGGTTCACTCTGTTATCCTGCCAGAAAAGGGGAAAATTGGCCCCGATGGACAGGATCACGGGGATGTCCGCGTCCAGCATGTTCTCCACCTTGCTCATCATTTTGCTGCCGGACAGCTGCCAGGAGGCACGGAAGGGCATATTGTACCGGGAAAAGACCCGGTTTAAGCCCAGCGCCAGAGCAGCGCCGTTGGTGCCGAAAGGCGGGAGCAGGGGAATATACCGGCGGCTCAGTTCCATACACATCCGGTCATATTCTTTCAGCGGTATGGGACGGGTCTCCGGAACTTGACCACCGCAATGGACTCTGCTCAGATACAAAAGCAGATCCAGACTGCTGATGACCCCGCAGCCGCATTTGCGGATAACGGCGTTTTCGGACCAGGTCTGGTTTCCGCCGTAGGACGCGAGCCCCTCTTTGCTAACGGAAATAAATTCGTTTTTTAAGGCGTGTTCTGGCATAGGCTTCATCCCCGTTTTTCTTTCAGTATACCGGATTTTTCTCCTCTTTTCAAGGAATACAAAAATATAGTGACAAAACCGGGGGAGCAGTGGTAAAATAATTCGATAAAACATTACAGGGATGGATGGACTTGGTCTTCAGTTCTGCAATTTTTCTCTTTGTTTTTTTACCCTGCGTATTTCTGTTATACAGGCTCATTCCCGGGCTGAGGGCGAAAAACATATTGCTTGCCCTGGCAAGCATCGTGTTCTATGCTTTCGGTCAGCTCCAATATGTTCCGCTTTTTCTTCTGTCGGTGCTCATCAACTACGTTTCCGGGCTGATCCTCTCATCGGCGCGTGCGCACCGGAAAACGGTTCTCGCCCTTTCGGTGGTCCTCAATCTGGGCATCCTCTGTGTATTCAAGTATACAGATTTTATCCTTCAAAACCTGAACCTGGTCTTTCGCGCGGACATTGCCCCAACGGGTATCGTCCTGCCCATCGGCATATCCTTTTTCACCTTCCAGGGTCTTTCCTACACCATTGATGTATACCGGGACCCCCAATCGGGCACAAAGAGTTTCCTGAAGCTGCTGCTGTACATCTCCTTTTTCCCCCAGCTTATCGCGGGGCCTATCGTCAAATACCACGACATCTCCGAACAGATCGACAGCCGCCGCTGCACTCCCGAGGAGACCGCGGCAGGTGTGCGCCGTTTCATCACGGGTCTTGCCAAGAAGATCCTGATCTCCAATGCGGTGGGCTACATCGCGGACGCCGTGTTCAACGATTATCTCCACAGCTTTACCGGCAGTGCCGACTGGCGTCTGCTGTGGCTGGGCGGCATCTGCTATACGCTGCAGATTTACTACGATTTCAGCGGCTACAGCGACATGGCCATCGGCATGGGGCATATGTTCGGCTTCACCATCTTAGAAAACTTCAAGCACCCCTATGCCGCCGCGTCCATCCGGGATTTCTGGCGCAGATGGCATGTCTCCCTGTCCTCCTGGTTTCGTGAGTATCTGTACATCCCTCTGGGCGGGAACCGGAAGGGCCGCTTCCGCACCATTCTAAACCGCATGATCGTGTTTTTCTGCACCGGTATCTGGCACGGCGCGAACTGGACCTTTGTGGTCTGGGGGCTTTGCCACGGTCTGCTGTCCAGTATGGAAGGCGCGGGGATCATCCCGGCGGAAAAGCTCCAGAGGTCAAAAGCCGGGCGGCTTCTGGGGCGGCTCTATACCCTGCTTGCCGTCATGCTGCTGTTTGTGGTCTTCCGGGCGGACAGTCTCAGTGACGCGGCCCTGTTCATCGGCTCCATGTTTACCGGCGGCATTACCGCTGAGGGCACGCTCCTTCTCCGTGAGCTTCTTAACCCTGCGGCTGTCACCGTGCTGATCGTCTCCGTGCTTGCCGCCGGGGGAGTGAGCGCCCGTATTTGCCGTGTGGGAGAGAGGCTTCAATCGCGCTGCCCTGTGCTGATGCTCTCTGCCAATAACCTGCTGCACCTGGGGCTTCTTGTGCTCTCTGTGTTCAGCCTTTCCCGGGGCGGCTTCAATCCCTTTATCTATTTCCAGTTCTGAGAGGGGGAGAGAGATGAAAAAAAGACGGATTGATATTCTGTTTATCCTCCTGTTTCTGGTTCTGTGCCTGATCCCCAGCCTGGGGATTCTGGTTTTCGGGGAGAGCGACGCCGCCGCCAACGAGATACTCAGCTCCCGGCCCAGCGCCCAAAACCGGGACGGCTCCTTTAACACGGAGCTGCTCTCCGATTTTTCCGATTATATTGCGGACCGCTTTGCCTTCCGTCAGGAGATGGTCACAGCCTGGTCGGCAATTAACGCCAAGGTCTTTTCCGCTTCCGTGGAGGAACAGGTGATTTTAGGCAGCGACGGCTGGCTCTATTATCGGGAGACCCTTGACGATTATCTCGGCAAGGGCATGAGCGATGAGGAGCTGGAATATGCCGCGAAGAACCTTGCCCTGATGCAGGAATACGCGGAAAGTCAGGGCGCCGCTTTTGTCTTCACCATTGCGCCCAATAAAAACAGCCTGTACCCGGAGCATATGCCGTCCTTTTATCCCAATGGACATGACAGCGCCAACGCCGAAAGGCTGCCGGCGCTTCTGGAACAATACGGCGTGAATTACGTCGATTTGTTTGGGGCTTTCCGGAATGAGGACGTGCTGTACTTTGCCACCGATTCCCACTGGAATTCTCAGGGGGCAGCCCTGGCGGCCGACCATATTCTGTCCGGTCTGGGGATGGAGAGCAGCTATTTTTCCGGCAGCTTCACAAACCCCGTCAGCCATCACGGGGACCTGTATGAGATGCTCTATCCTGCAGGCACTATGACCGAGCCGGACTTACAGCTTTCCTCCGGTTTCAGCTACCGTTGCGAAAACGACCCCAACGGCGGCAACGCCATTACCATCAAAACCGCCGCGGAGGGCAGGGAAGGCACGCTGCTCTGCTGGCGGGACTCCTTCGGGATCTCTCTTTACCCCTATCTGGCGGAAAAGTTCGGTTCGGCCACCTTTTCCCGGGACTCCGCCTATGATCTGAGCCAGATCGAAGCTCTGGGGGCGGACGCGGTGATCATCGAGCTGGTGGAGCGGAATTTAGCCCAGCTGATCACCGCCTCTCCGGTCTTTGCCGCGCCGGAGCGGCAGCTCAGCATCGGCGCGAAAGGGGAGGGGAGCATTACGGTTTCCGTCACCGCGCCGAAGGATGTGGGCGGACTTGCCCATATCACCGGGGAGATTCCCCGCGGCGCCATGGACGCCGGTTCCGGCATTTACCTGAGTGTGGGAGACCATTTTTTTGAAGCCTGCGTTCTGCGGGGCAGCGATGAAGATCATCTGTCTTTCTCCGCCTGGATCGCGGCAGAGAATTTGGAGCACCTGTCCCTGGTTTGCTGTTCAGACAAGGTTCTCACTTTATATGATACAGAAATGAAATAAAAAAGAGGGTACTGACATGAAAAAATGCAAAAATCTTATTCTGATGCTTCTTGTGGCGGCAATGTTTTTCAGCCTGTGCGCCTGCAGCGGCAGCGAGGAAAAGCCCGCAGACATGGAATCGGTCCTGCCCGGCGCGGAAAGCGGCGTGGAGGATGAAAACGAGGTTCAGAACAGTTCTGAGGAAGAAGCCGCGCCTGAGGTCAACGAGGACAAGGCCCTTGCTGAGAGCATGATCGGCGACGAGGTCTCCAAGCTCATCGAAGCCATCGGCGAGCCGGACAGCGCCGATTATGCGAGCAGCTGCCTTGGCCCCGGCGAGGACGGAGAGCTTCAGTATGACGGTTTCACGGTCTACACCTATAAAGAAGGCGACTCTGAGGTCATCCAGAACGTGTTATGAAGGCAGCAAAGCAGAAAAAAATAACGATCGTCATAGCAGTCATCCTCATTCTGGTGATGGCTGCTATTGCCGCGGCTGTGTACTTTTTCGGAACAGCCTCCGTTTATTTTTATACCGCCTCTGATCCCGTTCAGGTTCGCAGAGTTCTGAAGGGGAGTGAGGTTTCCCTTGATCCTCCCGCACCCATCGAGGGCTACACCTTTGTGGGCTGGGAAAATGAATGGGGCGAGCTGGAGTCCCGGCAGAGCATAAGCCTGTATGAGGATACCTGCTATTCCGCGGTCTATTCCGTCGCCCTCAACTGCGAGGAGCACGCGCCCTATATGTTTGCGGATGAGTACGGCCTTTTCCGGCCCAATGATGTCATGACCAGGGGAGAGGCCGCCCAGATGCTCTATTCTCTTCTCCGCGTCAAGGTGAAGGGCAGCAGCAATTTTATCGACGTACCGGCAAACGCCGCCTGTTATAAGGCCGTCGCCGCGCTGAAAGAGCTGAATGTGGTCAGCGGCAGCCGCTTTCACCCGGATGAGCCCATCACCCGCAGGGAGCTTTTGGAGATGCTCTCCGCCTTCTATCCCGCTCAGCCGGAGGAATATGAATTTGCCGATATCAGCAAAAACGACCCGGACTATGCCCTCTTCTGTACAGCCGCCGCTTACGGCTGGATCGACAGCGGCAGCACTACGGAGCTTCAGCCGGACGCGGAACTGAGCCGGTATGAGATCGCCGTTTTGATGAACCGCTTTTTGGGCAGATCCACAGAGGGCGACAGGCCCGATACCATGGGCTTTGTCCTGGATGTTACGCCGGAGGATGACTACTATTCCGACGTGGCCGAGGCGGTGATCGACCACAGCTATTCCGTTGAAGGCGGAGCGGAGAACTGGACTTCCGATTTTTCCGCCGAAAAAAGGCCCCAGGGATTCTTTCTGGCAGGTACAGAGTTGTACTGCATCTCCGAAAAGGGTTATGTTCTGAAAAATACAACCATAGATGGCTTCTGTTTTGATGAAAACGGGCGTTACACCAGCGGCATGCCTGCGCTGGACGCGCTGGTTCAGGAAACCCTGTCCGGCCTTATTGATGATTCCATGGATCAAACAGAGATGCTCCGGGCCATCTATGATTACACCGTGGATAATTTCACTTATCTGAAGGGCAGCCTCTATGATTTCCGTGATACCTCCTGGCTCAATGACGAGGCCTATGGAATGCTCAGCACCGGCTACGGCAACTGCTATGGCTACGCGGCGGCGCTGTGCCAGCTTGCCAGAGCGCTGGGCTTTGACGCCTGCGTGTACAGCGGCAAGATCGGCATTGCCGACAGTGAGCACGGCTGGGTAGAGATGGATATTGACGGCCAGACCTATGTCTTTGACCCGGAGATGGAGATGGCATTCTGGAAAGACCAATACCAAACAATCGACATGTTTATGATGACTTACGAGGAAGCGGCAAGATGGCATTACACGCGCTGAAAATAAAAAAAATAGCTGTCATTCTGCTCTGTATTGCCTCTATGGCCTTTCTCTGCGCATGCGGAAATCTGTCTGAGCTGTTTGACCGGCTCCCGCCTTTGCCAACGGAAAGCGGCGAAGAAGCGGAGGAGACGGCGCCTGTGGAAACCCTGCCGCCGGAGACAGAAGCGCCGGCAGAGCCTTCTCCCGAACCGGAGGAGATCCACAACTCCTATATTGTCAAAATCGCCGGTACGCCTTACCGCTCCGAACCCAAAACAGAACAGGCCAATGTGCTTGGCAGTCTGAGCGTGGGGGATAAGGTGGAGTGCCTTGCGGATGAGGGCGAGTTCATGCTGGTGGAGCTTTCTGACGGCCAGCAGGTCTGGTGCGCAACCTGGTATCTGAAGGCCGAAGACCCTGAGCTGGAAAAGCAGCGGGCGGAAAGCTTCCTTGCGGAAAAGACCGGAACGGAAACCTATGTTTCCATAGACGGGGAACCCGTATATTACTGCACCGCGACTGTGCTGAACTGCCGGGCAGAGCCCAGCACCACCTGTACTATTCTTTATCAGATCGTTATGGGCTCTCAGGTAAATGTCCTTGGACGGGACGGGGATTTTTATCTCTGCCGGCTGCCAAACGGCGGGATCGCCTACTGCTCGGTAAACTATCTTTCCAGCGAAGCCACCTATGTGGACCTTGCCGGGGCGGTTGATCTGCGCGTTTTCATGCCTGGTGCGGAATTTGACCTGCTCTTTGCCTCTCCCAACAACATTACCGGCGAGGCTATGTACCCGCCCATCCCCCTTTTGGAGGAGACCACCGCCGATAAACTGATGCAGGCCTACAACATCTTCCGGGAGGACGGTTACACCATCAAAATTTATGACGCATACCGCCCCAAATCGGCCCAGTACAAGCTCTATGACATTGTTCAGGACTCCCGCTTTATTGCCAATCCCTACGAGGGCAATTCCTGGCATCAGCGGGGAAGGGCAATGGACATCTCCCTTGTGAATCTGGCCACGGGAGAGGAGCTGGAAATGCCCACGCCCATGCACACCTTCTCCCTGGACGCTGCCAGAAGCAGCTACCGGTCATGGAGCGTGGAAGCCCAGAAAAATGTGGACTATATGACGGAAGTGATGACCTCGGTGGGCTTCGGCACCCTTGAAACCGAATGGTGGCACTTTGAGTACACAGGGCCCGGCGGCATGATGGAGAAGGATATTGACTTTGGCTCACTGACCTACCGGCCGGTTTCCGAATATGTGCCGAGAGACTGAAAAAAGCGGAGGATTGAAATGCTGGATTTTCTGAGACATGAGGGGATAGACGCCCAAATTATCAAAAGAATCGAAGATTTTCGTAATACATACCCTGTCAGCGCGGAAATGGCCGGGCGTGTTCCCGCACCCAAATACCATTATTACGGAAAAGATGTGTGGGAAAAAGCCCTGACCGCCCTGATTTCCGGGGAGAACCTGCTGCTGGTCGGCCCCAAGGCCACAGGCAAAAACGTTCTGGCGGAGAATCTGGCCGCGGTTTTCGGCCGGCCGGAATGGGATATCTCCTTTTACCTGAATACCGACGCCGCCTCTCTCATCGGCACGGACACCTTTAAGGACGGGCAGGTCTCTCTGCGCCACGGCCCCATCTATCAGTGCGCCGAGTTCGGCGGCTTTGGGATTCTGGACGAGATCAATATGGCGAAAAATGAGTCCCTTGCAGTGCTCCATGCCACGCTGGACTTCCGGCGGATCATTGACGTGCCCGGTTATGAGCGCATCAAGCTTGCCCCCTGCACCCGCTTCATCGCCACCATGAACTACGGCTATGCCGGAACCCGGGAGGTAAACGAGGCTCTGGCTTCCCGCTTCATGGTCATCAATATGCCCATCATTTCCCGGGACAATCTGAAAAAGCTGCTCATGGCCCAGTTCCCCACGCTCTCCGAGAAATACGCGGATCAGTTTTCCGACCTGTTTCAGGAGATCCGCAGCAAATGTGACAGCGCGGAAATCTCCACAAAGCCCCTGGACCTGCGCGGCCTGATCGCCTCTCTGTCCCTGGTGAAAAACGGGCTGAGCGCGGGACAGGCGCTGGAGATGGGCATCATCAATAAATCCTTTGACGATTTTGAGCGTCAGCTGGTCTCCGATATCATCCATGCCCGCATACGTTCTGACCTGTCTGCCGCAGAGCTGTTTGAAAAATGATTGAGGTATCTGAGCTTCAGAAAAAACGCGCCGTAAACATCATCTGGAACGCCGCGCAGAATTATGCTTTCAGCCCCGACTTCAAGGCCTTCGATAAAGAGGGGCAGGCGGACCTTTACTGGAACACCATTATCGGCGCGGTACGGCGTCATTATGATTACCCGCAGATCGAAAAGGTCTTTCTGTCCTTCCAGCAATACGAGGATTCGGACACCTATGAGGGCCTGCTCTGGCTGGGTCTGGAAAACTGCGTTTTCGGCAGGGAGGTCATGGACCGTCCCGCGCTCAGCGATCTGCGAGCGTGCTATGCCCGGCGATTTGTCGCCGAATATAAGACGCCGGATGACCTTCAGCTATATGACGCTCTGGCTTACGCCCATTACTGCCGCGTTCTGGGCAGGGAAGTGCGTATGGATAAATACAGCATGAAGCTTCTGGACGAGCTGGAATTTCCGCCGGAGATCACCACGGAGGAGATTCTTGCCCGGGCACAGGCCCTGTTTCAGCGCTGGTTCCAGATCAGAACCGAGGAGCGGAAAAAGGAGAAAAAATCCCATGCTTTCCCCGGGCTGAAGAGGCGGAAAGGCAGCAAGGGCCGTTTTCGAAAATTCGGTATCGGCTTTGCCGATCACCCGGAGAATATATACGGCGGCGCCGACGCCTCTGGCCGGGCCGACCCCAATGTCCCGCTGACCAAAATGAGCGCCGCGGAGCTGCGGGAATTTATGGAGTCAAAATACGGTAAGCCCCTTTTCTCTCCCCCTAAAATAGCCGAGGTGGAGCGCAGCCTTTGCAGCGGCAATCATGCCGGCTGCCATCTGCATTTTACCAAGGGGGAGCCGGTAAAGGGAAAAATACAAAACGGCTTTGAGGCACTGCAAAAGACCCGGGAAGCGGTGCAGATTCAGAAGAACCGGGATTATTATCAAAAGAATCTGGCGCAGAACCGCACCTCCATTGCAAAGCTCACCGCGAAGATTCAAAACTCCGTTCTGCTCCACCTGCAGCCGGCGCCGGTCAAAACAAACGCCGGCCGGCTCAACGGCAGCGCGGTGTGGCGTGCGCTGCTGCTGAACGACGACAAGGTGTTTGTCAAAAACGAGCAGGATAATATGGGCGATCTGAGCGTGGACATCCTTCTGGACGCTTCCACCTCCCAAAAGCACAGGCAGGAGATCGTGTCCGGTCAGGGCTACATGATTGCGGAGAGCCTTACCCGCTGCGGTATACCCTGCCGGGCGGCTTTGAAGAGGGCAAAAACTATAAAACGTATACCTCCCCGGCAGAGTGCGAGGAGAAGCTGCGGCAGCTGCTGGCAGACCCGGCGGCGATACTGGCTATGGCACAGCACAATGCGGCGTATTATCAGGCATGGCTGCGGCCGGAGCAGCAGGTGCGGCAGGCTTTGCGGCAGCTGGAGAGATAAGGGGGCGGGGTATGGAAGAACAAAAACGGCATAGCGGCTTTGAGGCGATGCGCATTCTCAGCATGGTGATGATCGTGCTGATGCACGGCATCGGGCATGGCGGGCTGTGCCTGGTGGCGTATCTGGCGGCTTCGGCGGCGGGGCTTTTCAACCGGATGCTGGCGCTGCGGCTGGAAACCGCCCTGCACCTGAACGGTTTTGTGAATACCGTCAACGGCTATCAGGCACTGGCTACGGTCATCGCCTCGGCAGCAATGTTTTTGCTGTTCCAGAATATCCGTATCCGCTCGGACTACTGGCGGCGCTGGGTATTCCGGCTGGCACCGCTGTCTTTCGGGGTGTATCTGCTGCACGACAGCGATTTTACCCGGGCGCTGCTATGGCAGCTGGTAGACCTGCCCCGGTTCGGCGGGGCGCTGCTGCCCTCGCTGGCTTACCTGACCGGTGTGGTGCTGCTGATCGCCGTGGCGGGCTACGCGGTGGATGCCGTATATCAGCGGCTCTACCGTCTGCTGCGCCTGCCCGCGCTGGAAACAAAACTGGACGCCCTGACCGCCCGCATCCTGCAAAATATTGTTGGGAGCAAAGAAGTGTAAAGAAAAGCGCTGTCGCACGAATTTTTTGTGCGACAGCGCTTTTTTAGTTCATCGGCCCGGCCTTGTCGAACATCTGCTGCACCTGCGCGGCCAGCAAAGCGGGGGTAGGGCTTTCCAGCAGCGGGTCGGCAGCAAGCAATGCGGCGGCTTCGCTCTGAGCGGCGTGCAGGGTACGGGTGTCGTTCATCAAATCGGCGATCTGTAAGGTGGGCAGACCGTGCTGACGGCTGCCGAAAAAGTCGCCGGGGCCGCGGGTCTCCAAGTCGTACTGCGCCACAGCAAAGCCGTCGGTGGTGGAGCAGAGGAATTTCAGCCGCTTCTGCACGGCCTCGCTGGTGTTGTCGCTGACAAGGAAGCACCAGCTCTCGGCAGCGCCGCGTCCCACCCGCCCGCGCAGCTGGTGCAGGGCGCTCAGGCCGTAGCGCTCGGCGTTTTCGATCACCATCACGCTGGCGTTGGGCACGTCCACGCCCACCTCAATGACGGTGGTGGACACCAGTGCGTCCAGCCGCCCGGCCTTGAAATCCTCCATGACGGCGGCTTTTTCCTTGGGCTTCAGCTTGCCGTGCATCAGCCCCACCCGGCGGTCGGGCAGCAGCGTCTTGGCAATGTCCTCATAATAGGTCTTGACGGCGTTCAGCCCGCCGTCCGGCACATCCTCAATGGCGGGGCAGACCAGATACACCTGCCGCCCCTTGTCGATCTCGCTGTCCAGAAAGCGGTACAGGTCCCGCCGCCGCTTGCCGGTGATGCACCGGGTCTTGACCGGGGTGCGCCCGGGGGGCAGCTCGTCCAGAATGGAGATGTCCAGATCGCCATAAATCAGCAGCCCCAGCGTGCGGGGGATGGGGGTGGCGCTCATGACCAGCAGGTGCGGGTTCGCAGCCTTTTCCGCCAGTGCGCCGCGCTGACGCACCCCAAAGCGGTGCTGTTCGTCAATGACGGCCAGCCCCAGCCGGGCAAACTCCACCCCTTCGCTCATCAGGGCGTGGGTGCCCACCACAAGGTCGGCTTCGTCATTGCGGATGGCGGCCAGCGTGGTGCGGCGGGCGGCGGCCTTCATGCCGCCGGTCAGCAGGGCAACCCGCATCCCGAAGGGGGCAAGCAGCCGGTTGAGCCCTTCGGCGTGCTGCGCGGCAAGAATCTCGGTAGGAGCCAGTAACGCGGCCTGATACCCCGCCCGGATGCACGCCCAGATGGCGGCAGCAGCCACCAGTGTTTTGCCGCTGCCCACATCGCCCTGCAACAGGCGGTTCATGGCGGTATCGCCCGCCATATCGTTTAAAATCTCCTCCACTGCGCGGCGCTGCGCCCCGGTGGGGGCAAAGGGCAGGCTCTGCCAGAAAGGAGCAGGGTCGGCGCGGCGCATGGGTGCCCCGGTGGCGGCAGCGCCCCGGCTGCGCATCCGTCCAATGCCCAATTGCAGCACCAAAAGCTCCTCATAGATGAGCCGCCGCCGCGCCGCTGCGGCCTGTTCCTCGGTGGCAGGGCAGTGGATGGCGCGCACCGCCTCGGCTTTGGGGAGCAGACGGTATTTTTGCAGCATCTCCGGGGGCAGCGGGTCGGGCAGCAGCTCCGCATGGGGCAAAAGCTGCCGGATGCAGCGGGAGATGACGCTGCTGGACAGTCCCTCGGTCTGGGGGTAAACGGCTTCAAAGGGCGCGGCTTGAATCTGCTCGGCGGTGCGCACCTGCGGGTTGACCATCTGGCGGCGCAGCATCCCGCCGGTAACGATGCCCTGAAAATAGTATTCCTGCCCCAGCTGCAATTTTTGGGTGGCGTAGGGGTTATTGAACCATGTGATCTCCAGACTGGCTACATCGTCTCCGGCAGTGATGCGCTCCATCCGCCGCCCGCCCGGCAGGATGCGTCCGCCGGGTTTCGCGAACACCTCGGCCTTTACCACGCATTCCACATCGGCGGGGGCCTCTGCGATGGAGTAGGGCTTCGTGAAGTCGATATATCTGCGGGGGTAGTGGCACAGCAGGTCGGCCAGCGTCACGATGCCCAGCTTCTCGAACCGCTCGGCGGTCTTGGGGCCGACGCCCTTCAGGTAGCGCACCGGCGTATCCGGG
>JALFOM010000102.1 GCA_022782265.1 Clostridiales bacterium
AAATTGTCTTGAGCGCAGTTCGCCATTTTGAACCGCGCCCAAGTGATTGTTGGAGTTTTGGAGTGTAGAGTGTGAAGCTATTGCCAAGCGTGTGTCCCCGTAGGCTCTATCCACAGCCCAGGCCGCGGCATCGGAAACACACATAGCTTTTTTCTTTTATCTTTGAAAGGGAATTGCCCCTTGCGACTATCAATATAGCATGGGCAGATTAAAAAAAGATGAACAGATGTTAAATAACTTGTAAAAAAGAGCTCAGCTTCTTTCCGGCTCTCCGGCGCCGGCCTCGCAGCTTCCGGGGTGCATGGCGTTGTAGAGGGCGCTGCAGATATAGCCGCGGTATTCCGGCGGGATCCGGTCCAGAGAATGAAACATGGGGGAGAAGTGCCAGCGCAGAATGTCCTGGGAATAATCCTCATACAGTCTCCGCCCCAGCGCGTTGACCCTGATTTTCAGCTCTTTGCGGCTGCCGGGCATGGGCGCCTTTTCCAGCAGCCCCTTGCTGACAAGACGGTTGACGATTTTGGTGAAGTTGCTGCGTGTGATGCCCAGACGGGCGGCGATGGCAGACATGTTTTCGTCCCGCTCCTCGTTTTCCAGCAGGTATTCCACCACCTGAATCTGGGCAAAAGAATAGCATACGCCCTCAAATTCCATCTGCTCCAGCCGGTATGCCGCCGCGTAAATATTACAGTAGTGGATCAGGGCCTCCACCTCATCTCTGTGTTCGCCCATCCATTCCAGTTTTATGGCCCTCACCTCACTTTTAAGCGAATACAGTATAACAGAACTTCCTGAAGGGCACAAGAGCGTGAAAATTTAAATTTTTGTTGCAATTTGCCGTTTTCAGAAGTATTATAGAATCATAGTTTCCGTAGGAAACAAAAAATGGTGGCCGCATACCGCGGCAAAAGAAAAAGAGGAGGAAGCAACAATGAAAATCAGTAAACGCACATGGACTTTGCTGTGTGCCGCGCTGGTGCTGATCCTGCTGGGCAGTATCCTGGCAGGGGTGTTCAACAGCGGCGCCGGTGCAGTAAAAGTCACCCGGATCAGCTTCGATGGGGGCCATGGTCAGCTCAGCGGACTTCTGTATATGCCGAAGGACGCCTCAGCCGACAACCCCAAGCCCACGATCATCGTGACCCACGGGTATCTGAACTCTGCGGAAATGCAGGATGCCAATGCCATTGAGCTGTCCCGCCGGGGCTTTGTGGTGCTGGCCCTTGACCAGTACGACCACGGCCATTCCAGTCTGGATGCGGAGAATTATTCCGACAGCAGCTTCTTCGGCGTGTGGCTGCCGTTCTGGCTCAATTCCATGAATGACGCCGTGCAGTATATTTATGAGCAGCCCTACGTTCTGAAGGACGAGAACGGAAACGGCATCATCGGCGTCACCGGCCACTCCATGGGCGGCTTCTCCAGCACTATGGCCCTGGCCATGGACGAGACGCAGTACGCCGAAACCGGCGTGCGCAAGATCTACGCAAGCCTGACCGAGGGCTCTGACTTCATGTATACCAGCCTTATGGGCATTGACGCTGCCACGTCGGACGCTCTGGGCGGCGGACGTATTCTGGGCAAGGTTGCCGCGCAGTACGACGAGTTCTTCTTCAATGATCCCAACGTTCAGGGCGGCACTGTGCGCCACAAGGACTTTGTCTCCACGCCTGACGGCATGACCTTCCTGCAGCAGAGCGAGCCTGCCCAGGTCAACACCTGGTACGAGACCTCTGACGGAGGCCGCCGCATCGTCTATGAACCGGCCCAGACTCACCCCTGGAACCACTTCTCCGCAGAGACCACGGCCTACGCGGTGGCATTCTACACCGAAGCTTTTGCCCCGTACAGCGACGGAATCAAGGACATTGCCCCCACCAGCCAGCTCTGGCAGTGGAAGGAGGCCTTTGAGTGCGTGGCGCTGGTGGGCTTTGTGATGCTCATTATCGCCCTGGCCTCTATCCTCATTGAGTTGCCCTTCTTCAGCAAGGCCAAGAGCGGCGCGCTGGCCGTACAGCCCTCCCTCACCGGCGGAAAGAAGGCCGCAATCTGCCTGATTCTGACTGTTGCCGTTTTGCTCCCGGCCCTGTTCTTCGCTCCCCTGATGGATGAGGGCGCAGGCAGCGCTTCCGTGAATATCCTGTTCTATGCGGGTCTGGTGGCTGCCGTCGCCGGTCTTGCCGTTTGCGTTTTCAGCCTGGTGAAGAAAAAGGGAGCAAAGCTCACCGTGGGCGCCTGCTTCCTGCTGGTCAGCGGCGCGCTGCTGGCCGTAGTGGCCAAGGTCCCCATGTACAGCAACAATGCCGTCTGGACCGCTATCGGCGTCAACAGCATTGCCTACTGGACCATCGGCTGCGCTATGATGAGCCTTGTGATCTTCAGCGCTGTCTATGTGGGCTTTAAGGCAAAAGAGGGCGCCGGCTTCGAGACCTACGGTATGGTCTTCAAGCCCATGACCATTCTTGCGGGACTGTGCACCGCTGTGGTCACGGTGGCTGCGGCCTACGCTGTGCTGTTTTTGATGGACGCCCTGTTCAAGGCGGACTTCCGTATCTGGACCTTTGCTTTCAAGACCTTTGACGCGGACATCCTGCCCGCCATCCTGCGTTACCTGCCCACCTTCCTGTTGTTCTACATTGTCTCCACCGCAAGCATCACCGTAAATACCAATACGGAGAAGCTGCAGGGAGCTAAGGGCTATCTTGTGGCCATCGTGCTGAACGCAGGCGGCCCCATCCTCTGGCTGGCTGTGCAGTACATCAGCCTGTTTGCCTCCGGCGTGGCGGTCTGGTCCGGCTCCGCCCTCTCCGGCATCATGCTGGTTGCCATGGTCCCCACCCTGTCCGTTGCTGCCATCATCTCCCGCAACCTGTATAAGAAGACCGGCAACATCTGGACCCCGGCCTTCCTGAACGCGCTGCTGATGACCACCATGACCATCGCCAACACCATGGTCGTGTTCCGCTGAGCGGCCGAAAAAGCGAATAAAAAACACGAAACAGCCCGGGCAGCAATGCCCGGGCTTTCCCTGTCTTATTCTTATGCCTCCAGCGCGGCGGTAAAGGCCGAGCGGATGTTTCCCTTTATGGCGTTGTAGTCATCAGCGGGACTGGCCTCGTAGAGCTTTTTCCCCGCAAAGAAGAGGGAAGGGACACAGTAATAATCCCGGCTGCCGGCAAGCTCCGGCTCTTCGTTTTCCTCGATCCATTTGACGCTCAGTCCGGCGAAAGCGGGGTTTTCCTCCATCAGCTCGTCCACGGCCTTTCTGGCCTTGACGCAGTAGGGGCAATGGGTCAGATAAAACAGTTCTATCTCTTTCATGTTTCTTTCCTCACTTTTTTATTAAGACAGGCTGGGATGTACTGTCATTCCCTTTGAGAAGCTGTGAATTCAGAAGATCCAGAGCGTCCGTAAACCGGGCAATCTGTTCGTCCGAAAAACTGTCCAGCATTTCAAAAAAAGGTTCGAATTTTGACGACAGAACCTTCTGGGAATGCTGCTGATACACGGAAAGCCCCTTTTCGGAAGGACGAAGAATAATGTTTTTCCGATTATTGGATGTGAGGTACTTGTCAACCAGACCGTGGAGGCATAATGCTTTTACGATTTTGGAGAAAGTACTTTGTGGAATACCTAAACGGTCAGAGATCAAATTCATATAAGCATCATCTTCCATATGCTCAATGATATACTCAAAAACCTGCCATTCCTGGGCGTTGAGACTGATCTCATCGGTAAGCATGGTCCGCGTCCCCGATGACCTTTGCGTAATATTGGAGTGCCGGACAAGCGCGGCCAGAAGAGGGCGATACCGCCCCATCCATTCTGTGTTCATTTTTTCTTCCTTGCTTTTCAGATCAAATTGAAGTGTCAAATCATCATTCTGCCCTTTATTATTATCACATTCCAACACACCATGTCAATATATACAAAACATAACAGATGAATTTGTAAAGGAAAGCCAGTTGACATCGGTTACAATCGAGTGTATTATTCAGAATAGAAATATATCCTACAGAATATATTTTTATTCTGAATAATAATTGGGAGGATAGAAATGAAAAGAAAAGTGACCCTTCTTGCCGCGGCATTGATACTCGTTCTTTTGGGATCAATGCTCTCCAATGCCATTGACACTGATTTTGGCAGTGTCGACACACAGAGACTGTATCTGGTAAATGACAATGGATATACCGTTACCGTCAATCTCTTTGTACCCAAATCCGCAACAGCAGATACGCCTGCTCCCGCCATGATCATTGTCCCCGGCGGAGACTGCCCTTCGGATATTGGCAGCCCCTGGGCAACAGAGCTTGCGCGAAGGGGTTTTGTTGTTGCTTTGATGGACTACTCCGGATGCGGTGATACGGAGGTCGACCCCACATCCCAGTACTGGACGAATAACGGCGCTATGGAACTGGACACAGCCTATGACTATATTGCCGCGCTGGATTTCGTTGATGCGGAAAATATAGGCGTCGGAGGACACTCTATGGGTTCTCTTTACAGTTACCGCCTGTCTACAAAGCGTCCGGTGAAGCTGGTGATATCCGACGTCCTTTATGCCGACGCTTTGCCGGAGTACGACTTCAACTTTGTACAGATCTCAGCTGAGCATGATGAAGGGCTTTTGGCCAGACTTGCTCAATTTGAGGACATGTACAGCGATGCATTCCTCTGCAGCGTTTTCGGTGTTGATCAGATCGTCCCCAATACGCTTTACGGTTCATGGGAAAACAACACAGCAAAGGAAAGGCTTTGAAACACTGCGGACAGAAAGAGAGCGGGAACGCTTTTGGAAAGGGCAAACGCAAAGATTTCTATCGCAAAGAAAAGAAAGCTGATCCGCAGAAAAAAAGAACTGCTCCGCTTTTTTTGCCTGCTGTAGAGCAGCATGGCGGGAAATTCAACCAGAGCAAGGAAAAAAGTCAGCGCGCCAAGCGTGGCGTAATTGCCTCCTGCTTCGTTAACAATGACGATGAGAAAATTGTTGATCGTGTTATTGGCGGCAAAGAGCGCGGCGATACCCAATATCAGCACCACAAAAAGCGGATGCCCCATAAAAAATGAGAATAAAGAGATTCCCGGATTCTGTGCAGCAGTATCCTTTTCCATTTCATCAAAGCCGCCTTACGGAGAACAGAGCGAGGGAAAGAAATCTACGCCATGCGCAAAGAGACGATTGAACGTGTCTTTGCCGACGCAAAAGAAAAACACGCGATGCGTTACACACATCATCGAGGTCTGGCCCGGGTCAAAAGCTGGGTGAGGCTTAAATATGTTGCTATGAACCTGAAAAAGTTGGCAGAATGGAGTTGGAATAACTCCTTTTTCCACCTCATTGCCTCCTTTTTTTCTGCTATTTATGCTGAAGTCCCCGCTTTCGCCTAACGAAAACAGGGACTTCTTTGACACTCTGAGGCCCTTATAGGGCCTGTTCAAACCACCGGTTCAACCGGTGGTTTTGATTCAGAAGAATTCAAAAATACTCCTGAATAAGCATGGATTGAACGCAAAAAAGGGGACTCCCGTCCACTCTCTGCGCTCTCCCCTTGCAACGCTATACACTGCCGATCGCTTTGCCTACAGTCTGAGCCCCCTCTTGGTGGAGGGGACGAAAACTTTTTTAACCGCACTTTACAATGAAGTTCATTTGTGTGCAATTTGCCACTTCCTGAAATAAATATTTTTCAAAACAAAAGTAAATATTAGACACATATTGACAAAAAAAGTCATAGAGAGGTATAATAACAGACAAGTTGGCTATATTTGGTTAACGATGGCGAAATGGGAAATTATACAATTTGTTTATGCAAATTCAGTATAAAAAGAGAGGGTTAAAGGTGGAGAAAATTAAAATGAAGAGATGGGTAAAATTATCCAGCATGATCCTTGCGGTGCTCATGTTAGTTCTCACGCTCCCTGCTTCAGCAGCAAGCGCAGAGTCGTATGAAGATCCACCATGTGACTTTGTGATTTTGCTCGACTGTTCAATGTCACTGGGGACCAACGATCCGCAGAATCTTTGCCTGGAAGCATGTAAGAATTTCATTGATACTCTTCCGGCAGAAAATGCGAGAGTATCTGTGATCGCTTTAGGCTATCAGGGCGGAGAAACATATGCATACTCGTCAAAATTTGAAATAACGGACAACCTTGACGCCAATCTGATCCATTTGATTGTACCGCTCAGCAACGCGAACAGCACAAAAGACAAGGATCAATTCAAAGCCGTGGTGGAAGACGCGCTGGTATCCAACCGGAACAACCGGGAAACCTGGACACCGATTGGTCATGGCCTGGCAGCTGCTGTGGATATGTTGGAACAGAACGGGGCTTCCGATGGCAAAGCATGCATCATTTGCGTTTCCGACGGCGTACTTGAGCCGAGAGACCCCCAGGCAGATAAAAAACTAGTCGAACCTGCCAGTACTCTTGCGGGAGAGCACCAGTGGCCCGTATATTGCATTGAGCTGAACTACAACAACTCCGATAAGTTTGAGGTTGCCGCAGCTCAACAGTTTTTGGATCAGATCAGCGCGAACAGCGGATGTCAGGAAGTAGGAAGAATCAGCTGTGACACGCCGAGAGAAGTACATGCAGCTTTCCAGCAGATATTCTTTGATTTCTATAATACCAACGGAAACACGGAAGAAATAACCCTACCCGGTGAATATGTTTTTGACGTTCCCGACCTGACGTCGGAGGCCAACGTAAACATTTTCGGAGCGAGCATTGAATATGTGGAGCTCATCAATGTTGCGGAAGGAACCTCAAAGAAAATATCCAAGGATACGGAAACAGAAAGCCTGATCGCCACGGTTGAAGAGGGCAGCTACTATTCCATAAAACTGCTCTGCCCGACAGCCGGACAGTGGAAGGTCCAGCTGTACGGCGAGGAAAAGGCCACGGTTCTGGTCAGCAACATCACGCTCCAGGAAATGGGCCTGAGCATGCAGGCAAAGGCAAGCAGCAGCGGTCTGACGAAAAATGACAGCATTTCTGTGGATGCTTGCTTTGCCTACCGCGGCACGGAAACACACAATAACAGCTTTTATGAAAAGAATCCGGCAAGCCTGGTGGTGTATTGTGCAGACGGTACAACCAAGGAATTTACCATGGAGGCCTCCAAAGACGGTTATCACTATGATCTGCCCTTGAGCGGCCTGCCCAGCGGCTCTTTCCAGCTCCAGGTCGTCCTCCGGCACAGCATGTTCCGCGACGGGAAAAAATCCAGCAATGTGCAGAGCTTCAAGATGGAAAATCTGCCTCTTCAGCTGGCAGGCGCCGGGGCTGAAACCTACTATGCCAATGTCAACGGCAGTTTTTCTCCGATCGACCTGACCAAGATATTTATCAACCCGGATAATGATCCAATTCGGTATACCGTTTCCTGCGTCAGTGACCGCTCTGCGGTCTTTGAACAAAAGGTGGATTCGGACTATATGACCATTGAGGCCGGTTACGTCCCCGGCACCTTTGACGTGGAGATCAGCGCTGCGGACTATGATATGGCAGAGCCGGTTGTATACAATATGACCCTTGTGGTCACCAATACGCCGCCAACAGCTGAAAAACTGCCGAAGCAGGAGCTCTGGGTAGACAAGTATCTGTTCCAGAAAGCGGATAAGAGAACGCTGGAATTGGATCTGGACAAGTACTTCTCCGACCCGGACGGAATGGAGCTGAGCTATACCGTCAGCGGCGCCAACGGTATCGTTGAGATCAATCAGGAGGGCTCTGCGCTTACTTTTGTTCCCCAGAAAAAGGGAGAGACCACGATCTCCATCACGGCCAGTGACGGTATTGAGGAGGTCAGCGGCGAGTTCAAGCTGAATGTGGTCAGCGGCAAGGCCGCTTATTGGCGGCAGTACTGGATCTTCTATGTGATTGCCCTTGCCGTTTTGCTCTTTGTGGTGATTTCTGTTGTTATCATCTTGAAAAACAAGCGGGTCAAAGGCACATGGCAGATCACCTTCAACGAAAACGGTCTGATCTATGAGATGCCGGACATGGATATCGGCGCCTTTACCCGGTGCGGACGAAAGAGCAGCTTCCTGTTTAAAGACCTTGTGCTGGAGTTGGTTCCCTTCTTGGGCGACAATGCAGGAATCAGTCTCTCGGTCAACAACTATTTCTTGGGCACAGGCGCAGAAAAAATCAAAATCAAAGGCGTATACGGGAAAAAAGGCCTGATTATCAGCAACGTTCCAAAAGACGGCGCAGTGAAAGCGATCTGCAACGGGATCCCGGTGGCAAAACAGGCCAAGCTGAATGGCGGTAAACTTGTTGTTGAGATTGTGCTGCCGGACACTGGGGACACGCTCAAGATCGATATGCTCCTGCGCTAAACAATATAAACAATATAAACAATAAGAAGGGAGAAAAACAAATGGCCAATTTGGGAAAATACAACTACAAAGCAGGGGACTACGGAATACTGCTCGGCCATGATCTGATAGACGCAAGTGCAGGGAACCAGACCCTAAAACCGGATCCCAACCTCCGTACCATCATCATCGGTGTGGGCGGAACAGGTGTTCGCACGCTTGACCAGATCAAAGGCACCATCCAGAATAATTTCGACCCTACATGGAAACAGTACATCGGCTTCCTGGGGATCGACGCGTCCTGGTCTGAGCTGGATAATGCGCATTATCTGGACAGAAAAGCCGAAGGTATTTGCACCACACTCAAAGACGTTACCCAGAGAATGCAGAACGTGAGAACCTATCCCCTGGCAGTGCGCCGCTTTATGCTCGACAGCAACCCGCCGGGAATTCCTGTCAATTTGGGACCTCTGTCATCTGATGGCGCAGCAATGACCAGACTTATCGGTAAGGTGAAAGTGCACGACCAGGTCCCCGGAGAGGACGGCACCGACGAAAAAATCGTCCAGAAGCTGCAGAATATCATTACTTCCCTGGACCAACTCCCTGCAGCGGCTGCAGGCGGCGCGCCGAGCTTCTATGATGTATATGTGATCGGCAGCGGCAGCGGCGGAACCGGCAGCGGCTCCATGCTGGAAATGCCGTCTCTGATCCGTAAGGCCTTAGGCGGCAACTCCAGTCATATCTACGGTATCCTCTATCTGCCCGACACGCTGACCGGCCTGAACCCGTCTGCTGCAGGAGAGCTGAAGGCAAATGGCTATGCCACCCTGAAGGAACTGAACTATTTCCAGGGCATGTATATGCGCGAGGGGTACCAGGAAGTGTGGACTTATAACAACCCTGCTTCTCCAGAACTGAAATTCGGCTACGACCCGGGATTCTTCGATCTTCCCTATCTGATCGGCAGCCCCGGCGCCGGCTCTGCCAATGCTTCTGCTATCGCCGGAAAGACCATTGCCCAGTTTCTGGTCAGCATGCTGATTGAGGCCACACCGATCCCCGGCGTAACGCCCTTCCTGACCTCTGCATTTTACAGCAATGCGGTGGCAGTCGGCCCGAGAAACGATAAGGCCACGAGCACTGCCAATTCGAACGAAGAGGCGGCAGGCACCAGCCACGAGTTTCCCAAATGCTTTGCCTCCCTGGGCTTTGCAGAGGCGGCAGCACCAAAAAAAATCGTCCGCGCCTATGCAGTCAAAGAGGTCTGCAAGCAGGCCGGAATTAAGCCGGTTTCCCCTGAGGATCGTACTGCCATGGCAGCGCAAGGAGCCACATTCCTTCCTTTCCGCGACAGCACAGATCTGCTGAACGCTACCGTGGGAACCCAGAAGGCCACAGAGCTTATCCAGCCCATTGCCGATATACTGCAGGTGATCCACAATGGTTCCTTCAATTTTATTCAGGATCAGAATTTGGCGCCGGACTCCGTGACTTGGGAAACGGTCAAAGCGAATACCTACAGTACGCCGGCTATTGCGCAGAGAACAAACACGGTGATCGCCGGACGTACCAATGCCGCCAGCATAGACCAGCTGTCCAATTTTATCAAAGGAAAATATGATGAGTTCCGCAAGAATGTGCGTGAGTATGTTGCGGCGGAAGGACCCTATGCCTTCGTCAACCTGTTTTACGGCAGATTTACAGAGGTGGGAAACAATAAGGGCTTAGGCATAAAGGCTATGCTCGATAATCTGGTCGCGGGTAAGCAGATAAACGGAGCCAACTACCAACGAAAGAGTGTTCAGGAAGCAGCAAATGATATGATTGCTGCCAAGAAAGCAATCGACACTACCCCGAGAAAACTGTTCGATGTACATGGCCAGAGAAACACGCAGCTGAATGCCTGGCTGGATGCGTATAACGAATGGGCTGCTGCAAGAATTAACGAGAAGCGCGCCGAAGCCGCACTTGGCATCAGCGGCCTGCTTCAGCAGGAGTTTGTCAACCCTGCAGGAGTTCTGGCTGACCAGATGG
This sequence comes from Clostridiales bacterium, assembly GCA_022782265.1. Taxonomy (GTDB): domain Bacteria; phylum Bacillota; class Clostridia; order Oscillospirales; family Oscillospiraceae; genus Limivicinus. Next base: position 10,368 of record JALFOM010000102.1, read on the forward strand.
AGGTATTCGGCAATATGCTGGTAAGCCTGGCCAACATCTATTCACGTTACGGACAGAGCATGAACAGCTTTAACCAATTTGCCGGTGCCGCCCAGAGCGAGACGGAAGTCAATATCGCGGCGGTCAATCAGAGCAGCTACCAGTGGCTGAAAAAGCAGGCTGACCAAAGCATTGCCCAGGTCAGAGCAAGCGAGTTCCGCAACAATCTGGTCAACGGATTCTTTGATGCTCCGGATGCCTGGTTGGAAGTGCCCGATCATCTGGTCCGCACTGAAGCGGGAGGCAGTATCAGCCTGGTGACACCCGACAAGCCTGTACCTGCCCGTGAGCTTTTTGACGCGTTTGTCACTAAGCAGATCCCGCTGGATGTGGACGTCTCTATTCTTTCGCTCTTCCAAGAGCTTCAGAGGCAGGGGACAAGCTTCCAGACAACGGCAGATTATATTCTGCAGAATCTGGCGACAAAGAGCCAGGTCCGCTTTAACGGAACCGTTGACGGAAGGTATGTCCATAAGTACATCAAATACCCCAACAGCCTGAACACAGCAAGCGGAAACGGCCCTGCGGTCGTTGCGGCGATTACGGCGGCTGCAGGCGCATACGGCGTTGCGTCCACAGCAATTTATCCCTCGGCGGAAACAGACACCATCAAGTTCTATCAGCAGGCCACCAACCTGGAGGTCTACCGGATCCACGACATAAAGGATTGGGAAGACGAGTATGAGGCCCGTGCCCATACCCATCCTGTGCTTCTCCACGGCAAATCTCCGGACGTGGAAAAACTTGTCTCCCCCAACGGCGAGATCAGCTATAAGGAGTACCAGAGCTGGGTAGACTATCCCTCCATCGTCCAGCGGGATCATCCGGAAAAACCCGATCCGGTCACCGGTGTGATCTGCCATGAAGGCCAGGTGCGCCTGGCGCAGGCCGATCTGATCGAAAAGGCCCGGCGTTTGGGCGTGCTGTTCAGTCAGCAGGTCCCGGGCGGAGGCTGGTATGTTTACCGCGTGAACTGCGACATGACCAGACAGTGGACTTTTAATGTTGTTGCCTGCATGCCGGATCCGGCCACCGGTCTGCTGCCCCAGGGCAGGAGCCTTGCTGAGGCGGTGGCACAGCAAAACGATGTGCCCTTTGATTCCATGACCCGTCCGGTTACCATGAATTCCGCCGGCATCTTCAGCCAGCCTGCCTCCAGCGAGGACTACGCCTGGCGTAATGCCGCCCGTGTGCTCCGGGCTCATCACCCGATGCTCTGCGAGGTGCGGCGTACCTGCGAGAAATTTGCAGCCTGGGATGCGCTTGTTGAGCAGTTCAACGTCAAAGTCAAGGCCCGCATGCGTCCGGCCAAGATGATCTACCTGCTGAAGGGCGGCGTGGTTTACCGTAATGAGGACAACCAGTGGCTCTGGAAGAAGGCTGACGGCTCTGTGCAGATGATTGTCAACCTGTCCCCGGCGATGTACAGCTTCATCACCCCGGATGAACGCGTACAGATCGAAAACGGATTGCTCTCTTACTATCTCTTCAAGTGTCTGGATAAGACCATGGCCGGGGAGATTATGGACAATGAGTGCAATCGCGCCAAGCAGATTTACAACAACTGGATGAACACGCAGGATTTGGTCCGGCTGCAGGAAGGTCAGGTCTTTGTCGATATCGTTGAGCAGGAGCGGCAGGCTCTGGCGGCAAAGGGTGCAGGCGACGGCAGTAAGCCCGTTTCGCCGGCATTCAGGCAGAATATGGTACAGTTTGGCTACAGCGATGCTGAGCTGCAGGAAATTGAGAAATTCTATCATACGACCACCCTGTGGGGAAAGGTCTGAACCGTACCAGGTTCATAAGACGCATACAATTCAGCTTTCCCCAGCGGGTACAGCGTAAAGAAGGTTCTTTTCCTTGATGGCAATATCTCCTGCCGGAGCTTCCGGCAGGAGATAAGGTCTTTATTGATAAGGAGGATAAATGTGACAAATATATCACAAATTCGCCAAAAACTGATCGGGGTCTCTTTCTTGAAGGACACGGCAGAGAAAAGGGTAAAAGCCGTCTGGGAAGAACGCTTCCGCCAGAGCGACGCTTTCTGGGTTAACGCGGACGGAAATGAACCGGTCAATGAGATCGCACGAAAAATTTTCGATGAAATTTCCCTTGCAGGTTATCGCACTTTAGCCGGAGAAAGTTTTGTGCTGGCGCTTTTTCTTGATTTGTCCGACGGACAGAGTTTGCGCCAAAGCTCCCATTGGGACGAACTGGCACAACAGATCTCCGTCACTGGCGGCTCTGTGTCCTGTGTGATCCAGTTTGGCGATTTGGGCAGAGTGCCTTATGATAATGCCTCAGTTTTGCGGGAAAACGCGGAAAAAGTGCTGCAGGCCAATAACCACAAGCTGTGCCTGGTCGCGGCCCCGGCGCTGTCTGTCAACGGCGGAAACAGCTGGAAAGCGGCAATGCTTTTGCTGGATGTGCTTCGCCGCAGTCTGAGCCCCGGCGCCGTCATCAGCGGCGGAAAGGTCGGCTTCCTGCGCTACGGGGAGT
>JALFOM010000108.1 GCA_022782265.1 Clostridiales bacterium
CCCATCCCCAAGTACAAGCGCCTGACCCCCGGCGGCCAGGAGTGCCGCCTCAAGGGCGCCTACCTCATCCGCTGCACCGGCTGCGTGAAGGACGAGGCCGGCAACGTCGTCGAGGTCTTGTGCGAGTATGACCCGGAGTCCAAGGGCGGCAACCCCGCCGACGGCCGCAAGGTCAAGGGCGCCACCATCCATTGGGTGGACGCCGCCACCTGTGCCGACGCGGAAGTGCGTATTTATGACTACCTCTTCAACGATCCCGATCCCGACGGACAGGGCAAGAATTTCCTTGAGGCCCTCAACCCCGAAAGTCTCACCGTGCTTCAGGGCTGCAAGGTGGAAGCCTGCCTCGCCCAGATCCCCATGCCGGAGAAGGGCAAGAATTCCGAGAGCTTCCAGTTCATGCGCCAGGGCTACTTCTGCCTGGACAACCGGGACGCCGCTCCCGGCCACCTGGTATTCAACCGGGCCGTTGCGCTGAAGGAAAGCTTCAAAAAGTAAACGCATCAAAACGCAAGAATCCCGTATCCGGCGTACTGCCGGATACGGGATCCTTCTTTACTATTTTATACGATTATAGCAATCCGGACACAAGCTCCGCCAGGGGGAAATACAATATGGGCAGGAAAATGGCGGGCAGCATGTCCCCCACCTTGATTTTTTCTTCCCGCAGGCCCAGGAGATTGATGGCCATGCCGATGAACAGCGCGCCGCCCACGGCGGACATCTCCGTAACGACTTCCGTGCTGAGCACGGGCGCGGCCAGGCCCGCCAGCAGGGCGATGGCCCCCTGAAATACCAGCACCGTCACCGCCGACAGGAACACGCCCGGGCCAAGGGCCGCGGCAAACACGATGGAGCTGACAAAGTCCATGGTACTTTTGGCAAAGAGGATGCTGTAATCCTTGTTCAGCCCTGCCTGAATGGAGCCGATCACCGCCATGGTGCCCACGCAGAACAGAATGCTGGTGGAGACGAAGGCCTCCGCAAAGTGCCCTCCGCCGAAGCGGGTTCCCGCCAGCTTATCCTTGATTTTATCGCCGGAGCCGTTGATCCGGTCGTCCAGGTGCAGGGCGGTGCCGATGATTGTGCCCAGAACAAGACAGACCATGACGATAAGAATATTGCTGGTGACAATGGCGCTCTGTACGCCGATGACCATGGTGACCAGCGCGATGCAGGTCATGACCGCTTTGGTGTAGCGCTCCTTTATCCTGCTGCCGCACAGGATTCCGATCAGTCCTCCGATAATCACCGCGACGGCGTTAACAATTACAGCAAGCATGTTGATCTTCCTTTTTCATCAAGTGTTTTCGTATTTTAACACATTGCTGTGCTGTAATCAAGGGTTGGACGGCTACGGTAAAAATGCATTTTTAACTTGTCCTGCGGAAGTTTTGCTGGTATAGTGTCTTTATCAGACACAAGGAGGGATTCATATGTCCGTTTTTGATCAGGTGGAAAAAAATCTGATTGAGAGAGGCTATACCGTAAAAATCTTTGCTACCGGGGCTGAGGCCGCGGCCTATCTGGACAAGGAGATCGACAACCTGACCGTGGGGATCGGCGGCTCCGCTACCGTGCGGGATATCGGCCTGTATGAGCTGCTGGAGAAGCACAACCAGGTGATCTGGCACTGGAAGCAGGAGCCCGGCCCTGCCCGTATCGCTGCCATGAACACCGACGTCTACCTCTGCTCCGCCAACGCCCTAGCCGAGAGCGGCGAGATGGTCAATATTGACGGTGCCGGCAACCGCGTGGCCGCCACCCTGTTCGGCCACAAGAAGGTCTATTTCCTGATTGGCAAGAACAAGCTGGTCCCCAGCTTCCATCAGGCAGTGGACAGAGCGCGGAACGTGGCCGCTCCCAAGCGGGCCCAGCAGCTGAACGCCAAGACCCCCTGCGCCGTCAAGGCCGACAAGTGCTACGACTGCAAGAGCCCCGGCCGGGTCTGCCGCGGCATGGTGACGCTTTGGGGGCCCATGATGGGCTCCGAGGCCGAGGTGATCCTCATCGAAGAGGATTACGGACTTTAACACATTTTAATTCTTCGTATAATGCTATTTTCCGATAAAAAGTGGACTTTATCTACTTTTTACCAGAAAATCAGACGTCAGGCAAAAGCCCGGCGTCTGATTTTTTACTGCTTGGCTGCTTACTGTTTTTTCCTCACCGGGATCCAGATCTCACAGTAGTAGTTTTCATCCAGGGTTCCCTTTTCGTACTTTGCCGGGTCATCGTAATACTCCACACAGTATCCTGCCGCAAACGCATATTCCCTCAGTGCAGGGAGCCACTCCGTGTAGATCTTGGTGTTCACTTCCTGAAGGGCAATGGGCATGGGCCCTCTGCAGGGGAACACGGCCCAGTCGAACGCCGGGATGGTCCTGGTCACCAATCCCGCCGGGACCTCTTTCTGCGGATCGTAGGGGTCTGCGATCAGGTATTCAAAGTTCTCCTGTCCCATCTCCAGATCAATATTGATGCCATAGTTGCCGCAGACTACCGCGCCCTTGCCGCTCTGAAAATGCTCCTGCCAGAACAGAGGGATGCTCTCCTTTGCCCCTTCATAGGGGAAGGTTCTGGCGTTTGCCAGCACCGTAAACGCGTCTTTCTTCACGATCTTGTAGTCCATGAGATAGCCTCCTTCTAATGAAATTCTGATTTTCAGCGGAGCAAAGGACTTGAGCAACACCTCATCTTTGCGCACAGACGTGGGCGTCACCCCATGAAACCGGGTAAAAGCCCGGGTAAAACTGTCCGGAGAGTCATACCCGTACTTCAAGGCAATATCGATCACCTTTTCATCCGTAACCAGCAGATCATTTCCGGCCAGGGCCAGTCTCCTGTTCCGGATATACTCCGATACGGTATATCCGCAGAGCATGGAAAAGCCCTTCTGAAAATAGAACGAGGATACGCCCACGGCTTTGGCCACATCCTCTGCCGTGATGTTCTCCGTTATGTGATCTTCCATGTACTGAATCGAGTTGCCGATAATCGCCATCCATTCCATGTGTTTTCCTCCCTTGATTCCGGCAATATTCTATCCCATCGCGTTTTCGTTTGCCCGACAATTCATGCTCAGTTTTGTCTTACTTTCCCCGCTTTAAGAAAGCCCCGCCGAGGCAGAAAGGGTGTATCCTGTGGTTTCGGCGGGGCTGATTTGCTGTTCAATTTTAGCTGCGTTTCTGCTCAATGGCGTCAAGCAGCGCGGCGGCGGCCTGGTCCTTTCCCATCAGGGGAAGCTCTGTTATCCCCTCCCGGGTGATGGGGTTTTCCAGCATGGCGGTATTCATGGCCGGAGCCACCAGCTTTTTGCTTAGTATAACAACACTCGGATTGAATTTCAAGCCAGCAGAAGGGCTCCCATTCCCGCAAAGCCGGAATTTTTTGTTGAAGCGGCGGCATTTGGTAGAATCCTTGACGGAGATAGTATTTGCTCAAAACTATACTCTGTCTGAACTTCTTTTTATTTCAAACAACTGAATAGGGGTAAATGTTTTGAAAAGGGCTTGTATTTGCAAGAAACGAGACTCTGAGAAGAAACATAAGGTAAAACTTTTGCATCTTCAAGGGATTTTTGCGCCCTGAAGGTGCTTTTTTCATGCTTTTTAGGGAGGTGAGTGCAGGATGACACTGGAAATGCTGAAAGGCAAGATCCACCGCGCCACGGTGACCCGGGCAGAGCTGAACTATGTGGGCAGCATCACCGTGGACGAGGAACTGCTGGAGGCCGCCGGGATTCTGGAATACGAAAAGGTGCAGATCGTGGATGTGGACAACGGCAGCCGCTTTGAGACCTATACCATCTGCGGCGAGCGCGGCAGCGGCATGATCTGTCTCAACGGCTCGGCGGCACGATGCGTCAGCGTGGGCGACAGGATTATCATCATGGCCTACGCCGGGCTTGACGCTCAGGAGGCGAAAAGCCACAAGCCCAGCGTGGTCTTTGTGGATGAGCAAAACCGGATCTCCGGAAAAACCTGCTACGAAAAACACGGGCTGCTGGAGAACATGAAATAAGAGGAAGTAAGGGCAAGCTATGTGGAGTATGACAAAGCCACGGCGATCTCCATCGAGGTGGGTATGCAAAACAGCGGTCTGGCCGTCTCCCTGGCTGCGGCAAACTTCGCCGCCAATCCCCTTGCTACCCTGCCCGGCGCCATTTTCAGCGTCTGGCACAACATTTCCGGCTCTGTCTTCGCCAGCATCAGGAGAATGGGCGCGGAAAGAAAAGTCAAAGTATCTGTCGAACAATAAACCGCATTCATCCGCCGCGGGCCTGTATTGCCCGCGGCGGATTTGACTTAGGGGCAATTTTTTGATATTCTATAAAAGAGAGGAGTTTTGCTATGGAAAAATATATTCACTCTGAAAAGCTCTCCAAGAAAAAACGCAGAGAGCTGGACACCCTGCGGCGGGGCAGCTGGAACGGTTTCAGCCCGGTGACCCGCAGACCGGAAAACCCAAAAGCCTATAACAGGCAAAAAGCACGGAAACGGAGTGATGACTTCCCGGACCGTGCTTTTTTCTTCCAAAAAAAACTTCAATATTTTGAAGAAAACAGTTCCATTTTTTGAAGTTTTTTGTTATGATTGATTTAGCAATATAAGGAGGTGTTCCTTTGAAACAACTGCTGAAAAACGCCAAAATTTATGACGGTACGGGAAACGACGCCTTTTTTGGGGATATTCTTATTGAGGACGATAAAATCGCGCAGATCGGGGAGGGTATTCGCTGTGACGGCGCGGAGGTCTTTGATCTGAAGGGTCTTTCCGTCTCCTCCGGCTTCTTTGACGCCCACTCCCATAACGACTGGTTCGCCATAAAAAAGGAACCGGTACAATACTTTGCGCCTTTTATCCGCCAGGGGATCACCTCGTTCATCACCGGCAACTGCGGCCTGTCCGCCGTTGGTTTTTCCGGCGACACAGCCCATCTGGACAAGATTGGCGGCGGCCTGTTCGGCTACCGGGAGGATACCACCGGCGTCTATCCCAGCGTCAGGGAATTTTTCGACGCTATCGACCGGAATAACCCCTGCAATATCGCTGTTCTGGTGGGTAATTGCAGCGCCCGCGCGGGAGTCGCGGGCTATGCCAGCCGGGCTTTGACCGGGGAGGAAAGCGCGCAGATGCTCGCGGCTATGGAACAGGCCCTGCAGGAGGGCGCCTGCGGCACCTCTTTGGGGCTGATGTATGAGCCGGGGATCTATTCGCCCATTGAGGAGCTGAAGCAGATCGCCAGGCTCAGTGAAAAGTATGACCGGCCTATGACCGTTCATCCCCGGGCCTGTTCCGCCGTGTCCATGGCCTATCCCCAGCTTTTGGGCCGTCCCCATCTGCTTCGGGCCCTGGACGAGCTGCACGAGATCGCCAGGGGCTCCAAAATGAAGCTCCAGTATTCCCACGCCATTTTTGTGGGCCGCAAGTCCTTCCGCTGCAAAGACGAGCTGAAGCAGATCATTTACCGGATGCGCAGTGAGGGCATCGACGCCGGCTTTGATATTTACAGCGAGCTGCTGGGCGTCTCCGTTATCACCGTTGTCATGCCCACATGGTATCAGGCGCTGAGCCCGGAGGACAAGCGCAAGCCCTTCAACAAGCTGCGTTTTGCCGTTCTTGCGGCGGCGACCTGCAAGCTCCTGGGCTTTGACTGGAACGATATCCAGATCGCCTATATCGGCCCGGGCCACGAGCAGTATGAGGGCAAAACTGTGGCGCAGATTGCCAAAGAGATGGGCAAGTCCAATGTGGACGCCTATCTTGATCTGTGTGAAATGAGCGATTTCAAGGGCCGGGTCAACATGGGGCCCTACAGCACGCCGGAGATCGTCAGCGATCTCTCCAAAGATGAGGTCTGCCTGTATATGACCGACGCATGGGTGGAGGAGCACGGAATACAGAATCCCGCCATCTATGACTGCTTCCCCAAGTTCTTAAAATTCTCCCTCTGCGGCACAGGCGACACCATGCCCCGCACCATCCGCAAGATGACCGGCGCGGTGGCCGATCGTTTCTCCATCAGCGGCCGGGGCTATGTGAAAAGCGGATATTATGCCGACCTGACGGTTTTTGATGAGGAGGCGCTGAAAAACGGCGTCCCCGATCAGGGCAAGCCCTTCGGCATTGAAAAGGTATTTATCAACGGCAGGCTGGTTCTGGACGGTGAGCGCCTTGACACACAGGCTCTGCGCAGCACGGGCCGGGCGCTCAGAAGCCGCTGAGAAAACGACGGTTGTGCGGGCATGTTTTTGCCCGCACATATTTTTCTGTTCTATGGGAATCCTGTTTCTGAGGTGATCTTCATGGCGGAAAAGCAGAAAAATCCGTCCGGACAGAATAAGCGGCACGGGAAAAAGGAGACGCCTGTTTCCCGCATCTACCCTGTACTCGACAACGATCTGGCCCGGGACAACGTGGAAAACGACATCTCAGCGGCAGATCTGCAGGATCTGTGAAAGGGCGAGGTGAGTTTAATGGATAAAAACGATCTCCCCCTTGGTTTTGGCTTTGCCCTGGCCCAGAATCCGGAGGCCATGCGCGCCTTTTCTCTTCTGCCGGAGGAAAAACGCTCCCAAATTGTGCAGCAGGCCCATTCCGTGTCCTCCAAAAGCGAGATGCAGTCTTTGGTAAACGGCCTGAGTTCTTCGGATTGAGCGTAAACACCGCATTTTCCCTGTCGGAAAATGCGGTTTTTCTTTGACATCAGCTTTTTCGTCTGGTAAAATATTTCTGCTCTGCCGAAGCAGGCAGAGCAGGAGGACGAAAATGAAAGAAACAGCGTTTGGTTTATTGCTCCCCTGGCTTGGCACCTGTTTAGGCGCAGGCTGCGTGTTTTTCCTGCGGGGTAAAATGCACCGGAACCTGCAGCGGGGCCTGACCGGCTTTGCCGCCGGCGTGATGGTGGCCGCCTCCATTTGGAGCCTGCTCATCCCCGCTATGGAGCAGTCAGAGCACATGGGGGTCTGGGCCTTTGTCCCCGCCGCCGTGGGCTTCTGGCTGGGCATTCTGTTTTTGCTGCTGCTGGACCGGCTGATCCCCCACCTGCACGCAAACAGTAAAAAGGCAGAGGGCCCCAAAAGCGCCCTGTCCCGCAGCACCATGATGGTTCTGGCCGTGACGCTGCACAATCTGCCGGAAGGCATGGCCGTGGGCGTGGTGTTTGCCGGCTGGGCCATGGGAAATGCCGAATTATCCCTGGCCGGTGCCCTCACCTTGTCTCTGGGCATCGCCATCCAGAACTTCCCTGAAGGGGCCATCATCTCCATGCCCCTGCGTTCCGAGGGGGCCAGCCGCTTCAAAGCTTTTGGCTACGGCGCGCTGTCCGGCGTGGTGGAGCCTCTGGGCGCGCTGCTGACCATCGCCGCCGCCCGTTTTGTGACTCCCCTGCTCCCCTACTGCCTGAGCTTCGCGGCAGGCGCAATGATGTACGTCGTTGTGGAGGAGCTGATCCCCGAGATGTCCGAGGGAGAGCACTCCAACCTGGGCACGGTGGTCTTTGCTCTGGGCTTTACGCTGATGATGGCGCTGGACGTCGCCCTGGGCTGAAAATGAATACATAGCCTATGCAGAGCGGAGAGTTATTCTCCGCTCTTTTTTGCCGGTTTTTCCCTTTTTCCATTTTGTCATCACTTGTCTCCCTTTTTATTCATTTTTGTTTTCAAATATTACTTTTTTCTTGCAAAATGCTCATTTTTTACACAAATTTTAGGGTTTTTCTTCCACAAAACAATTGAAAAGCAAAGCACAATATGGTATATTTTACTATGTATCCTTTAATTGACAAAGTATCATGCCGCATTGCGGAGGAGACCCAGTGAAAAAGAAAATTACCACCGGTGATATTCCGGCCACCGAACAGCTTGAAGCGGAGCTGGCCCGGGAAAAGTATAAACACCGGTATCATTCCGTGCTGAGAAGCACCATATATACGCTGGTCATCGTGGCCGCCGTCGCCGTACTGACGGCAACGCTGTGGCTGCCTGTGCTGCAAATTTACGGAGCCTCTATGGTTCCTACACTGAATGAGGGCGACATTGTGGTGTCCGTCAAGGGCAGCGATTTTGAACCAGGTGATCTGGTGTGTTTTTACTTGGGAAATAAGTTGCTGGTTAAACGCTACATCGCCGGTCCCGGACAGTGGGTGGAAATTGACGAGGCTGGAAATGTCTCCGTGGACGGAAAACTGTTGGAAGAACCCTATCTGGTCGAAAAGGCTCTGGGTGATACGGATATTGAATATCCTTATCAAGTGCCGGAAAGCCGGATATTTGTCCTGGGCGATCATCGAGCTACATCGGTGGATTCCCGAAACACGGCGGTAGGCTGTGTAGCGGATGAACAGGTTGTCGGAAAAATCATTTTTCGGGTCTGGCCCTTGTCGGATTTCGGAAAATTGGAATAAAGGTTGGTGATGGATGAATGAAGCATGATGCGCTGCAACAGGCAGCCGAATATACCCAGCGACACCGCAGGAGGAAACGATGGCAAAAGGTTGTAACCTGCCTTGCCGCTGTGGTGGTGTTCTGCACCACCTACGCACTGATTCTCCCGGCAATCACTATGGAGAAACAGTGTGAGATTCCTGAACATATCCATACACAAGCCTGTTATACCCAGGTAACTTCTGTTGAGAAGAAAGTACCGGTATGCACGGTGGAGAGCCTGAATCTCCACCAGCACACGAACAGCTGCTACAATGACGACGGCGAACTGGTATGTGGATATGCGGACTTTGTGATCCACCAGCATGATTCGTCTTGCTACGACGAGAATGGGAATCTCTGGTGTCCACTACCAATCATTGAGGCTCACACCCATGGTGAAAGCTGCTGGACCACCCCGGAGACGGAACCTGCCCATGTGCATGCCGACGAGTGCTACGAATGGGAGCAGGGAGAAACGCTAATCTGCGGTCAGGAAGAACGGGAAGGCCACATTCATAGCGAG
>JALFOM010000112.1 GCA_022782265.1 Clostridiales bacterium
CAAGGCTCAGGCTGAGGGCAAAGAGATCACTTCGTCCCGGTGCATGGCCTGCATCATCTCTATTCCGGCGGCCACGTCATCCTCATTGGGCCACATGACGTAGAGATACATGGGCTTTCCGTCCAGCAGCATGGTGGTAAAGGGGATTTCGCTGTCGCCGGTGCCGGTGACGTTGTAGCGCAGGATCTCCCACTGGGGATTTTCGGCAAGCTGATTTCGCACCAGCTCCGCGATCAGCTCATAGGGCACGTCGGTCTCAAAGCTGCCCTCCGTGGCCTTGAGCACATCGCTGAAGGAGCTGAGGATGGCAGGCGACAGTACCTTGTTGATGGCCGCCTGGATGATGCGCAGCTGATTCTTGCCGCGCCAGTTGTCCCCGCCGCTGCCGGAGCGGTCCCGGGCGCGCTGCAGAGCCTCCTCGCCGTTTAAGTGCCGCACGCCGTCGAAGCCGTCCAGCTCCGCGTCAATGCCGCCGATGGCGTCGATAATCTTCACAAAGCCGGTGAAATTCAGGCGGAAATAGTAGTCAATGTCCGTCTCATACAGCATCTCCAGCGTCCCCTTGCTCACGTCGATGCCGTAGATGCCCGCGTGGGTCAGCTTGTCCCGCTTTCCCTCGGAGATGGTCAGGGGGACGTAGTAGTCCCGGGGCGTGGTGACCATCAGGATCTGGTGGGTTTCGGTGTTGACGTTGACGATGATGTTCACGTCGCTGCGGCTTTTCATGGAGACGTCGCCGTAGGTGTCGATGCCGCTGATGTAGACGGAGAAGCAATGGTCCTCCGCCGCCTCAGGCTCTTCACTGGGGGCGGGCGTGGGCTCAGGCTGCTCGGGCTGCTGAATACGCAGCTCGGTGAGCACCCGCACCCGCTGGCTCACCCCGGAAAAGGCTTCCAGCTCTTCCATCAGGGAGAGATATTCCGGGTTGAGAATCATGCTCCGCAGCTCCCCTTCCAGCAGGGCGTTCACCAGTTCGCTGATGCCGGAAAATTCCCGGCTTTCGGCGGTCAGGCCCAGGGCCGTGCCGATCTGCCCAAGGGCCTGGTCGGTGTTCTCCCGGTCGGCAGCGCTGAGGATGCCGAAGGGCTCTCCGGCCACGTCCTCAATGCTCTGGGCGGGGTCCTCCGCCCGGACATAGACGCAGACCCGGCTGTACTGGGGGCTGGTGCTGGTGATGCTCTTCAGGGTGTTCACGGTTCTGTTCAGGGCAGCGGAGCCGCAGCAGACGCCAAGAACAAAAAGCAGCGTCAGCACGACGCCGGCGGCAAAGCGCAGCTTTTTCCCGGGCTTTGCGCAGAGGAAGATCAGCAGCGCGTCAGCCAGAGCCAGAGCGGCAAACAGCAGCACGGTCCAGGCCGTGGGCAGCAGTCCGGCGCGGAGCACCGCGGCGGCAAAGGCCGCAGTCAGCACCAGCAGAAGCAGAGAGATGATGATGGGCAAAATAGGGATTCGTTTTTTCATGTTCAGACCTTTCCTGTTTCAAAACAGCTTAAAAAGGCGCGCCCGCACAAAGGCGCCCCCTTGGGGGGATTCCCGGCGGGCGATTCGTGAATCGCCCCTACGGTCGCACCACAAAAACAGTCGTAGGGGCGCATCACGATGCGCCCGCAAAAAGGCGCCCCCTTGGGGGGAGAGCGTCCTTCCCCTCAGAAATCCATGGACATGCGGCTGGATTCCTCTTCGTCCAGCTCGGTCACTTTGGTGTCCACCACCCGGTAGACCCGCTGGCACAGATTCAGCACGCTGGGCCGGTGGGTGGTGACGATGCAGGTTTTGTTGGGCCTTTGGGTAATGATGTTCCGCAGCACCTGCCGCTCGGTGGTCACGTCCAGGGCGGAGGTGGCCTCGTCCAGCAGCAGCACCGGCGCATCCCGGAGAATGGCCCGGGCGATGGCGATCCGCTGTGCCTGCCCCTCGGACAGGCCCCGGCCCCGCTCGCCCACTCTGGCGTTGATGCCCCCGGGCATTTTCTCCACGAAATCCCAGGCGCAGGACAGCTTCAGGGCCTGGATGATCTCCTCGTCGCTGGCGTCCTCCTTCACGGTGCGCATGTTTTCCGCGATGGTGCCGGAGAGGATGGTGTTGCCCTGGGGCACATAGGCGAAGAGATGGCGTGTCTCCGCGTTCATGGTCACTTCCCTGCCGTCGCAGGCGCGGATGACGGCCTGGCCCTCCTGGGGGCAGACCAGCCCCAGAATCAGGCGGATCATGGTGGTTTTCCCCTCGCCGGAGGGGCCAACCAGGGCCACAATCTCCCCGGGCTTTGCCACAAATTCCGACTTTGTAATCACATCGGTGCCCTCCGCATAGGCAAAGCGCAGATCCCGCATCTGCACGGAAAAGCCCTTTTCGGCGTACTGATCCAGCTCGCTGCTCTCCGGGATATGTACCTCTCTGGGCAGCTCCACCAGCTCCCGGATACGGTGGGCGGAGACGGAGCTGTTGAGAAAGGCGGGGATGATGGAAACCAGGCTGCTGAAGGCGCCGGACAGATTGCTCCGCTGCTGCAGGAACAAAGTCATGGTGCCGTAGGTGATGGAGTGGGTCCACAGGCGGAACAGACAGTAGCCGAAGGCGGCAAACTGCACCGCCATGCCGATCACGGACATGAGAATGTTGGATTTGATGGAGAACATATTGTAATCCAGGCTCACGTCCTTGAATTTTCCCTGCCACCAGCGGAGTTTTTTGCTGTAATAGGGCGCGATGCCGAAGGATTTGATGGTGTCGAAGTTATAGAAGGTCTCCACCTCGAAGCTCATGAGCTGGCTGTTCATCTCCTTGACCTTCTTGCTGTACTCCCGCTGTTTTTTGATGAGGAACTTGGAGATCAGCAGCATAAAGGGGGCGCTGCCCAGGGCGATGAGGGCCATGACCCAGTCGTAGTGGAGGATGACCAGGAAGGTGGCCACGAAGCGGTAGACGGCGATGATGATGCTGGGCAGCCAGCTGATGGCGTTGCCGCTGACGGTGGAGATGTCGCTGTTGAAGCGGTTGAGCACGTCGCCGTTGGAATAGCGGGACAGGGAGAGCCAGTCCGCGTCCACGATCTTGTCGAAAATATCTGCCTGGATATCGTTGTTGATATAGATGCTCAGTCTGGTGGTGATGCGGCTGAGCACGCTGTCCAGGGCCAGACTGACTATGGAGCTTCCCACCATGACGATGATGAGAATGGCCAGCTTGCTGGTCTGGTAGCCGGTGATGATATCAATGAGGTACTTGCTTGCCACGCTGCTGACCAGGCCCATGGTGGTGCTGAAAATGCCCAGAAACACATAGAACACGATGGCAAACTTATACCGGGCGCTGTAGGTGAAGATCCACTTCCAGTCGTCGATGATCTCCCTGAAGGTACCGTCCTTCCAGCGGGCGGCCAGTGTTTCCAGTGAGGCAAAGGTTGCCGATTCCTGTTTGTTTTTATTCTCGTCCATTCCGGCCCCTCCTATTGTCACTAAGGGCAGTATAGCACCCGTTTTGGATTTTGCAAATAGCCTCCGGCGGAAAAACCGCTCAGTTCCCGCTCAAAGCCTGTTCCAGGCAGCGCACCGCGTTTTCGGAGATGGTGCAGCGCAGGTGGAATACGGGCACCCGGGCGATCAGCCCTTCGATCAGCGCCATGTTTTTTGCGGCGAAGTCCCGGTTCCAGGTGTTCACGGTGATCTGGCTGTAGAGCTGGGCGAAGGCCTCTCCGGGGCTGAGCCGCCGGACCTGATCCTCCCGGCCCTGGCTCAGCATCACCACGGCCCGGATGGGGACGGATTGGTTATTGCAGACGGCCGAGCTGCCGCAGACCGGCCAGCCCTCTGCTGTCCAGCGGCTGCCCACGCACTGGAGCAGGGCCTTGTCCCCGTTGACGGTCTGGCTTCCCCGGTACTTTTCCCACAGCCCCGCCTGGGTGCTCTTGCCCGTCTCCGAGGGGGCGGAAAAGAGTATAGCCTCTCCCTGATGCCGGATAAAGGCGCAATGGAGGATCATAGCGTCCTTCTGCACCATTCTCCGCTCCAGAGCCAGAAGGGAGGTGAACATCACCTCAAAGCGCATGTTCTCTGTCTCTGTTTCCAGCAGGTCGATCTGGGCGCTCTGCCCGGAGGTTTCCCGGTATAAGGCGTAGAAATCCCCGCCCTTTACGCCGATAAGGCGGCTCTCCCGGCTGCCGTCGGAAAACACGCGCAGATCCGGCCGCTCCGCGATGCAATTCCCCTCCGGCTCCGGCAGACAACCGGTCAGGCGGATGCGGTAGCTGTACTCCGGCTCACCCTCCCCGGTCTGAAAAAGCATAAAATTGGGCGGCGGGACAAGCTCCCCAGGGCAGACCAGACGAAAGCAGAAATCTCCGATTTGAAATAAGCTGTCCATAATTTGTCCTTTCCGTTCAATAAGGCTATTCCCGGGCGGCCACGCAGGGCCGCCCCTACGGCTTCCCGACAGATTGCCGGTGACGTTGTAGGGGCCGTCCTGTGTGGCGGCCCGCAAAAGGTGTCCCCTTAGGGGGAGATTCCTTGCGGGCGATTCGTGAATCGCCCCTACGTCCACACTGCAAAGCCTGGTCGTAGGGGCGCATCACGATGCGCCCGTCACAAAGGTGGATAGCGAAGAAGGAAGGGACACCTATTCACTGTTAATTCTCTTGCGGGGTGGTACCGCGCAGTTCAAATTTCTCTTTTCAGCAGCCGGTACAGCTCCTGCGCGTTGCGGCAGAGGTACTCCGGCACGCCGTCATAGGCCCCGGTCTCCAGCCGGGCCGCGGCAGGGCAGACCTTGCACAGCGGCCGCAGAGGGCAGCCGCCGCATTTTTCATTCATGTGCAGCCCCTTTGCTTTTTCCCTGATTTCCTGCCAGGCCGCCTCAAAGCCCCGTTCAAACACCGGAACCGAGGGCTCAGACAGGCTGACGCAGGGCCGCAGCTCTCCCTGCCAGTTTACCGTAAAGGAGCAGTTCCCTGCAAGACAAAATATTCCCGTTCCGTATTCTTTTTCTTCCTTTTCCCTTTCCGCCGTGAGCCGGGCGGCATATTCCCGCAGTCCCTCCGGCCCCAGCTCGGCCCGCAGAGCCTCGATCTCCGCCCGGGCAGCGCCCTCCGGGTCCAGCCGGGTCTGCCTTTCCCCGGGCAGTCCCCGCTCGTGCAGGGCAGGGACCATATAACAGTCCGTATGTACCGGCACGTCCAGCTCCTGCCCGATCCGGTAGATTTCCGCCATGTCCTGCCGGTTCAGCCGGGTGGCGCTGCCGTTGATTTTCACGTCCACGCCCCGCTCTTTCAGCAGGTGAACGGCCTTTACCGCCTTCTCATAGCCGTCGGGGCAGCGGCACAGCTTTTCGTAAGTCTCCGCCGAAGCGCCGTACAGCGTGATATTCACCCGCCGGGGCCTGTGCCGGGCGAAAAAGTCCGCCCAGCTCTCGTCAAGGAGGGTGCCGTTGGTGTTCACCGTCAGCACAAAGCCCATGCCCTTCAGCGCCGTATACAGTTTTTGAAAGCCCGGAAACAGCAGCGGCTCTCCGCCGGTGAGCAGCAAAAACAATACCCCGGCCCGGGCCATCTCCTGCGACAGGGCAATGTATTCCTCCGCTGTGCGCAGGCTGCCCCTCTGCGCCATCTCCTCCCGGCTCAGCCGGACATAGCACATGCCGCAGTCCATGGTGCACAGCGGCGTCAGCTCCAGACTGCCATTGATGGGCCGTCCCAGGGCCGCCGCCCGGGCCATCATCCGTTTTTCCAATGTTGTGGCGTCCCGCATCTCTTCCACGTGCTGTCCCTCCTTATATGAAAAAGAACCGGATCGCTCCGGTTCTTTTTAAGTCAATATGTTTTTTTCAGGCTCAGGAGCGATTGGGGTGGCCGGGGACAGTATTAAATACGGTTCCCACATGGTGCCATGTTTTATTTCCCGCGCTGGTCGTCCAGTAAATGGTCTGGCCAGTGTGGACGGCACTGACGCCCATCTGAGTAGAATAGCTGGAGTCTGTGTAAATCGTGCAGTTCAAAGTGCCCAGTCCATCCGTGCCGACTTCCACCATTCTGTCCGCGGTACCGTCATTGTTATCGTCATAAATGACCTGATTGCCGGAGAGACCACAGTGATCTGCGCCATGATACAGGTTGTTAGGATCGTAATTATGCAATGACTGTTCAATGCTATTTGCTTCACTTACACTGCAGCCAACGCCCCAGCAGGCCGCCACATACTCATTGGCCTCAAACTGCTGAACAAGAATTACGGGAACCTCCCATGTCTTTTTCATTTTCATTGACCCCTTTAAAAACAATTCTGAAAAATCAAATGAAGAATCGGGATCGCTCCGCGTTCTTTATACAATATGTATTATATTAGGCAAACCATAATTTGTCAATTGGATTCCGGGAAAATATGTTCCAAATTTATGCCAAAAAAAGCCGGAGAAATTTGTTCAGAATGACGGAAAGCCGCGCATTACGCTTCCGGCAGCAGCATCCGGTAACGAAGGCAGTCTCTGACAAAGCTATCCACAGTCTGGGCCAGCGTTTCCGCCGGCGCGTCATAGGCCTCCACACACTGAGCCACAACGTTTTCCACGGTGTTGGGCTCCATAAAGGCTTTCCAGATAAAGGCAGCGGATTCATTGGGCGTCATGACCGCGTTGGCGATCAGGCACTCCTCTCCCACAGGAATAATGGCGTATTCGCCGCAGACATCCCGGAGAACATAGTCGGGATTGACCCTGAATTTCAGTGCCGGGGAATTATCAGTCACACTCATGCCGAACCTCCGAAAACACAAAGTAAAGCCGTGATGTATACTATTTGTTTTAGTATACATCACGCATTCCGTTTTTGTCAAATCTTTTCCCGCCCGGTCGGAGAACATAAAGGCGGCCCGGGTGGCTCACGGGCGATTCATGAATCGCCCCTACGGCCGCACCACAAAAGAGGGTCGTAGGGGCGCATCACGATGCGCCCGCAAAAAGCCGCCCCCCTTGGGGAGGCATGGGAAGGCGCCCCCTTAGGGGGAGGCTTGACCCGCGCTTAGTCCTCCGCTTCCAGCAGGCGCAGAGACTCCGCCGAAAAGCGGCACATATACTCCGGCACGCCATTATAGTCCCCGGTTTCCAGCAGGGCGCTGGCCGCGCAGGTGCGGCACAGGGGCCGCAGGGCACAGGCGGCGCATTTTTCGTTCAGCAGAATCTGCCCCATGCGGGCGGAAACCTCTTTCCACGCCGCCGCGAAGCCCGTTTCAAACACCGGCACCGCCGGTTCGGTCATCACCACGCAGGCGCGCAGCTCCCCCTGCCAGTTGACGGTGAAGGAGCAGTTGCCCGCCATGCACGTCACATGCCGGGAGGCCTTCTCCCCCGCCCTGACGCGCTCCAGACTCTGCCTGACATACTGGGGCCAGAGCGCCGGCCCCATCTCCTCCCGGAGGGACTGTATTCTGGCCAGGGCCGCCTCCTCCGGCGACAGGCGGGCCTGCTCATTGAAGGGCCGGCCCCGTTCCCGCACACCGGGCATCATATAGGTGTCCATCCGCACCGGCACATCCAGCTCCCGGCCGATTGCCAGAATCCGGTCCAGGTCAGCCAGATTGCTCCGGGTGACGCTGCCGCCGATCTTCACATCCACGCCCCGACTGCGCAGCAGACGGATGGCATTCACCGTTTTTTCAAAGCCGCCGGGGTAATGGCACAGCTCCGCGTAGGCCCGCTCATCGGCGCCGTAAAGGGTGATGTTCACCCGGCGGGGCTTGTGGCGGCCGAAGAAATCCGCCCACTCCTCGTCAATGAGGGTGCCGTTGGTGTTGATGGTCAGGATCATGCCCATGCGCTTCAGGGCCAGATACAGCTCCTTAAAGTCCGGGTACAGCAGGGGCTCTCCGCCGGTGAGCAGGAGAAACAGCACCCCGGCCTCCGCCATCTGGCGGCCCAGGTCTGTCCACTCTGCCAGCGTGCGCAGCCTGCCCCGCTTTTCCATCTCCTCCCGGCTCATGCGGACATAGCACATGTCGCAGTTCATATTGCACAGGGGCAGCAGCTCGATGCTGCCGTTGACCGGCGCTTTTTGTTCTCTGGCCCTTTCGATCAGCGCCCGTTCCACGCCGTTCATGGCCTCCATGGCTTCCATATGCTTTTCCTCCCGGTTAGTTTGATGATGAAAAGATGACCCGCAAAGGCGCTCTCTTGCAGCAGGCTTCCCGCGGGCGATTCGTGAATCGCCCCTACGGCCGCACCACAAAAAACGCTCGTAGGGGCGCATCACGATGCGCCCGTCAAAAAGGCTCCCCATTTTGGGGGCTTTTGGTCCGCGCCGAAAAAAACGAACCGGAGCCACTGGCTCCGGTCCGCTCGATCGGTTCATGTTATTTGATTTTCAGGACTTGGCGGTTTCCCAAGTTTCCATATTCAAGTTTGTGGTGCAGTGGATATTGTTTCCGTCAGGACCACGCCAAACAATTACTTCTTTGTACCCAAAAGGAACATAATTAACAATATATCCCTTTAAAAAGCTGTCTGTGGTGTCAGCCTCATGGGTTTCACCGCAATGGGAATAAAGCCCTAATTCAGTGTCGGACCGCTGAAATCCGGCTTCTCCATTAGTCTCAAGATAAACCGTACCAGCTTCGGTAAGCCAACTTCCACCAACTGCATCACATTTAAACTTATACACCTTATTCTCATCGCCGCAGGCAGCCACATACTCGTTGGGTACGAACTGCTCAACAACGATTTTCGGCATGTCAAAAGCCTTTTTCATTTTGTTCTTCCCCCTATAAAATCTTTACGCGTCTCCCCGGAAGGGAAAGCGCTCGCTGCCTGGTCACGGAGCAACATAAACATTTTTTATGTTACCCTATATAAAAAATTACAATTCAGGCAATTCATTTCAATAAGATTATAGCACAGAACGACTGCTTGTCAATAGGTTTCCATAACATATTTTTGCAGATAAACCTAAACTTTTCCACCGGTTTTTATTCATTCCGCTGCATTTTCCTTTTTTTGGCAGTCTTCTGGTCAGGCCGGACAGGACTGCCCGGTTTTCCCTCTTTCCGGCCGGCCGGTCCGCCCCTGCGGGAGGGCCGCGCAAGCCCCCCCCCCGCGCCCGCTGCCGCAGGTTCCTTATTTTTCTAATTTCTTCCCTTGCAAAGACTGTCTGTTTATGCTATTATTTTTTATTATTGAAGCTGATTTTTTCTGCATTGGTAGGTGTTCTCATGGTCGATATTCACTGCCACATACTGCCCAATTCCGATGACGGCGCGGACTCCATGGACACCGCGCTGCTCATGGCCCGCATGGCGGCGGACAGCGGCGTGACCACGATCATTGCCACCCCACACAGCAACCTGCCCCGGGCAAAAGAAAAAAACTTCCGTGACGCGCCTCTGGCCAGGCGCTTTGTGGAGCTGATTCAGCAGGTCCGGGACGCGGGCATCCCGCTGGAGATTCTGCCCGGCGCGGAGGTCATGTGCATGCCCGACACCATCGGGATGCTGCGCGAAAAGCAGCTTGTGACCCTGGCCCGCTCGAACTATCTGCTGGTGGAATTTTTCTTTGACGAGCGGCCCGATTATATGGACGACATGCTTGCCGCCATCGCGGCGGAGGGGCTGCATCCCGTTGTGGCCCATCCGGAGCGCTACGAGGCGGTGCAGCGCGCCCCCGGGCTTATTGAGCAGTGGTTTGAAAAGGGATATATCATTCAGCTGAACAAGGGCAGCATCATGGGCCGTCTGGGCCGGGGCGCGGAAAAGGCCGCCGGCTGGATTTTGTCCCGCGGGCTTGCCCATGTTGTGGCCACAGACGCCCACGATACCCTTGTGCGCACCCCGGATATCGGCAGCCTGCAGCAGCTTCTGGAGGATCGCTGGGGCTTTGAATACAGCCAGGTTCTGCTGGAGCTGAACCCGGAGCGCATCTGCCGGAATCAGCCCGTCATCCGGGCCGACTGAGCCGGCCCCGTTCCGGCTTCCGGGCGGGCGATTCGTGAATCGCCCCTACGGCCGCACCCCAAAACATGCTTGTAGGGGCGCATCACGATGCGCCCGTAAAATGCCGCCCCGCCGATCAATTCACACAGAGAGGAACTGTTATGAAAGTTCTTGAAAGAATCACCGTCATTGTCTTTATCGTCGTTCTGGCGGTTTTTATTGCGGTAAACGCCTACACCCGCATGGCGGTGGACACCACGCCGCCCCAGATCACCTGCGACACGGACACCATCGAAATCTCCGTCTCCGACCCGGAGAGCGCGCTGCTTCAGGGCGTCTCCGCCAAAGACGACCGGGACGGGGATCTGACTTCGTCTATCATGGTCAAGGGCGTGACCAATCTTCTCAGCGGCAACACCGCCCGGGTGTCCTATATCGTTTTTGACTCCGCCAACAACATGGCCTCCTGCCAGCGCACCATCCGCTACACGGATTATGAAAAGCCCCGCTTTTCCCTGAAGGAGCCTCTGATCTACGCCGTGGGCGGCCCGGTGATGGTGCTGGACAAGCTCAGCGCCGCCGACTCCGCCGGAAAGGATATTTCAGACAACATCAGCATTGTGTCCCAGAACATCAACATGTACACCGAAGGCGAGTATTTCCTCACCGCCCAGGTCACCAACAGTCAGGGCGACATTGAATCGGTGACGCTGCCGGTGATTATCACCCCGGCGAGAAAGCAGCTTGTGGAGCTGAAGGAATACCTGGTCTATCTGGATCAGGGAGCAAGCTTCAATTCCGGCAGCTATGTCTCCTCCGTGAAGGACAGCGCCGGCGCCGTTTACGACAATTCTCACCTGAGCGTAGAGGGCCAGGTGGACACCTCCACCCCCGGTACATACTATGTGTCATACAGTTTTCAGACCTGCACGGTGATTCTCACCGTTGTTGTGCGGTGAGGAGGGCGTCATGAACGAAAACTCTGTAAGCTTCAAATGGTCTGAGGTCGAGCCTCTGTGCGTCATCAGGCTGCTGCTGCGCAAGCTCTGGCTGCTGGTGCTGGCCTTTCTGATCGGCTATATGTGCGTCTCCCTGGTGCTGGGCAATCTGGTCTCCCGGTCCTACAGCTGCAGCGCCACCTTCTCCGTCACCTCCAGCGGCGGCTATTACGGCAACAGCGCCGCCGCCTCCGAGGTGGTCAATATCTATTCCCAGCTGCTTCAGGGCCGTTTTATGGACGATCTGATTCTGGAGGATCTGGGCAGCAGCGTCAGCGGCTCTCTCAGCGCCTCCCAGCTGGGCGACACCAACCTGATTACCCTGACCGTCACCTCCGACTCTCCCCGTGACGCGCTGCTGATTATGCAGTCCATCATGAGAAATTACCAGAACCTTTCGGCCTATGTCTCCTCCTCGGTGGTGCTCAACCAGCTGAACACCCCCAACGTGTCCATCACCGTCAACCAGGTATATAATGTAAGGGATCTGGGGAAGAAGGCGGGGCTGGTTCTGGCCGCCGCCATGGCCTGCCTCATTGTTTATCTGGATCTCTCCCGCGGCGCCATACACAACATGACCGCCGCCAAAAACCGGCTGGACGGGAAGATCATCGGCTCCATCCCCCATGAATCGGCAAAAGGCTCCGGCAAGTCCCTTTTCCGCCGGCGTAAGCGGAGAGATCTGCAGATCTCCTCCACCGCCGTCAGCTTCGCCTTTTCCGAGTCCATGCACAGCATCGCCTCCCGGCTGGAGCACGAGCAGAGCAAGGGCAAAAAGGTCTTTCTCTTCTCCAGCGTGACCGAGGGGGAAGGAAAATCCACCATCGCGGCCAACACCGCCCTGGCCCTGGCCGAAAGCCACGGCTCCGTGCTGTTTATCGACCTTGACCTGCGCCGCCCGGTACAGGCCGGGCTGCTGAATGTGAAGCTGAGGAAAAACGCCTCCTTCGGCGACCTGCTTCTCACCGCGGACAGCCCTGAGGAGATTCTGTCCGCCGCGGCCATCGACCCGGCAACCGGCATGGACATGCTGCTGAGCAACCGGTCCTATACCGACACGATCGACCTGCTCTCCTCCCCGCTGCTGGCCCAGGTGATCGCCCTGGCCCGAAAGCACTATGAATTTATCATCATCGACTCTCCCCCGCTGGGCTATTTCTCCGACAGCGAGGTGCTCAGCGACCTGTCCGACGGGACCCTGCTGGTGATCCGGCAGAACATTGTCCCCGCGCCGGAGCTCAACGACGCCATTGATTCTCTCAAAGCCTGCAAGGCAGAATTTTTGGGCTGCATCCTCAACGACATGCAGCATCTCTCCCGCCGTCTGGCCTACGGCTATGGCTATGATTACGGCTATGGCTACGGCAGCAGGTACGGATACGGATACGGAAAGTCGAAAAAATAAGCCATATCTCGAGGTCAACTATGGAAGAAAAAGAACAGGAAAAAAAAGAAGAACAAAGCTTGATAGACCTTGGGGTGCTGTGGCATAACTTTCTGCCCTTTCTGCGCCGGTTCTGGCTGCTGGTGCTGGTCTTTGCGGTGCTGTGCGGAGCTTATAAGTATGTGCGCCTGCGCCGGAGCTTTACGCCCATGTACCGCTCCGAGGCCATTTTCTCCGTCAGCGTCGGTTCGTCCACCACCACCTCCGACCTGTATTCCAACGGCTATTACTACGACAACGCCGCGGCAAAGCAGGCTGTCTCCACCTTCCCCTATCTGCTCTCTTCGGATGTGATGCGTGACCTGTTGCTGGAGGAGCTGGACGCTTCCTATATCAACGGAAGCATCAGCGCCTCCACCATATCCGGCACCAACTTCATGGTGCTGAGCGTCACCAGTGCAGACGCGCAGGCCGCCTGCGACATTGCCCGGGCCGTGATGGAGGTCTATCCCCAGATCGGCCGAAAGGTCATCGGCGATATCCAGCTTGTGGTGAGCCAGGAGCCCAGCGTGGCCCCGGAGCCTTACAACAGCTTTGTCTGGCACAGCAGCGTGGCAAGAAGCGCCGTTCTGGGCCTTGTTCTGGGCCTTGGGGTGCTGGTGCTGCTGGGGGCCTCCCGCCGTACCATCCTCAATTCCGGGGATATCAAAAAGCGGCTGAACCTGCCCTGTCTGGCCCACATTCCCGCTGTCAGCGTAAAGCAGCGCAAGCAGAACAAGTCCGCCGGTCTGCTGATTACCCGGCAGGACTCCGCCTCCGGTTTCCGCGAATCCTTCCGGCTTTTGCGGCTGAAGCTGCTGCGGGCGCTGGATGAAAACGACAAGGTAATCACCTTCACCAGCTCCGTGCCTTCCGAGGGGAAAAGCTCCGTGGCAGCAAACACCGCCCTGTCCCTGGCCAAAGACGGCAAGCAGGTGCTGCTGATTGACGGGGACCTGAGAAGCCCCAGCATCAAGGGGCTGCTGGGCCTGAGCTCTCCCTCCGAGGGGCTGGGCGAGTACCTTTCTGACAAGTCCAGTAAGGAGGGCATCGACTGCCTGCGCTTCAAGGATACAAACCTTGTGGTTCTGGCCGGGACAAAAGCCTTCAGCAATCCTGCCGCGCTTCTGCGCAGCAAGAAGCTGGAAGCCACCATCCAGCGGGCCCGCAACATCTTTGATTATATCATCATCGACACGCCGCCCTGCGTCATGGCCGACGCTTCGGTGTTCGCCGCCCTGTCCGACAAGGTGGTCTATGTGGTGCGCCGGGATTTTGCCTCCCGGTCTCAGGTGCTGGACAGCATCCGCACTTTCTCCGACAGCGGGGCCAGAATCTGCGGCTTTGTGCTCAACTGCGCAAAGAGCGGCGGTTCCTCAACGGGCTACGGCTATGGCTATGGCTACGGTTATGGCTACGGGAAGAAAAAAAGCGGCTACGGCTACGGCAGCAGCAAGAGCAGGTCTGCCGAAAAGGAATAAAAAAGAAACACAGCCGGAAGGGCATTGCTCCTCCGGCTGTTATTGTTAAAAGCGGCAGACAAAGGCGCCCCCTTGGGGGAGGCTTGGACGCCGCGGACCACCAAGGCGCCCCGGGTGGCTCACGGGCGATTCGTGAATCGCCCCTACAGCCGCACCACAAAAGATGGTCGTAGGGGCGCATCACGATGCGCCCGTCACAAAGGCTCCCCATTAGGGGGAGGCTTGAACACCGCGCAGCACAAAGGCTCCCGCCGGTTGGCGGGAGCCTTTTATGGAGTGATTCAGCTGTGTACCGGAACTTTTTCTTCTTCCTGTGCCGGAAGGGGCTCGCCCTCCCGGTGATAGGTCTTTACGATGGCGGCGATCTCGTCGCAGATGTCCGGCGAATTTTCCTGGCACAGAATATAAAGCCTGTCCAGCCCCTTTTCCAGCTCCGCGTCGGAAAAGCCGTTGGGGTGGCCCACAAAGATCAGGTTGTTGGCCGTTTTTTCCAGGCCCTCCTCGCTCATCAGCAGCTCCTCATACAGCTTTTCGCCGGGGCGAAGGCCGGTATAGACGATTCTGATGTCCACATCCGGCTCCAGACCGGAGAGGCGGATCATCTTCCGGGCCAGATCGTCGATCCGCACCGGGTCGCCCATATCCAGCACAAAGATCTCGCCCCCTTTGGCATAGACCCCCGCCTGCATCACCAGAGACACCGCCTCGGGGATGGTCATGAAGTAGCGGATGATGTCCCGGTGGGTCACGGTGACGGGGCCGCCGGTCTCGATCTGGCGGCGAAACAGGGGGATGACGCTGCCGTTGCTGCCCAGCACGTTGCCGAAGCGCACGGCCACAAAGCGGGTAGCGGCTGACCGGCGGGCAAACATCTGGATAATCATCTCGCAGATGCGCTTGGTGGCTCCCATCACGTTGGTGGGGTTCACCGCCTTGTCCGAGGAGATCAGCACAAAGGTCTCCACGCCGTATTCATCCGCCGCCTCCGCCACATTGTAAGTGCCGAAAACGTTGTTTTTCACGGCCTCGTTGGGGCTGTCCTCCATCAGGGGGACGTGCTTGTGGGCCGCCGCGTGATAGACGATCTCCGGCCGGTACTGCTCAAAGATCATGCGCACCCGCTTTTTATCCCGCACGGAGCCGATAAGCACCACCAGATTCAGACCGGGGCAGGTCCGCAGCAGCTCCTGCTGGATGGCGTAGGCGTTGTTTTCATAGATATCGAAGATGATGAGCCTCCGGGGCTGGTTCTTGGCCACCTGACGGCAGAGCTCGCTGCCGATGCTGCCGCCGCCTCCGGTGACAAGGACAGTCTTGTTCCGGATGTGCAGGCCAATCTCCCCGGAGTTGACGCTGACGCTGTCCCGCCCCAAAAGGTCCTCGATGTCCACCTTCCGCAGCTTCTGCACCGTCACCTTGCCGTTGGCGATATCCACCAGACCGGGCAGGGTCTTGATGGGGCAGCCGGTGCTCTGGCAGATGTTCAGAATCTCCCGGCGCTGGGAGTGGCTGCAGGAGGGGATGGCAAAGATGATCTCGCTGACGCGGTACTGCTTCACCGCCTCAAGGATCTTGTCCCGTCCGCCCACCACCGGGATCCCGGCCAGGTGCAGCCCATGCTTTTTCCGCTGGTCGTCGATAATGCAGACGATCTTGTTATGGGACTGAGGGCTGGTGGACAGCTCCCGGATCACCATGTCGCCGCCGGCGCCGGCGCCGATGAGCATGGTGCGCACCCGCCGGTCATAGCCGTGCTCCTGATAGACGGTGCGGACCAGCCGGTAGGCAAAGCGCTCCACAACGATGAAAAAGGCCAGCAGCAGGGTATTCATCACCGGGAAGCTCCGGGGCACCGGCAGCTTCAGCGCCATCATGCAGATATGCTGAAGCAGTCCGGCGATCAGCGCCGCCTCCCCGGCATGGGTCGCTTCCTTCATGCTCACATAGGCCCAGAGGCTGTTGTAAAGGCCGAAAAGGCCAAAGAGGATGATGCACATCAGGGAATAGAAGGGCGCGAAGCGGATCACGCTGTCCAGAAAGCCGCTTTCCCGCAGCGCCGCCATGGAAAATTCAAAGCGAATATAAAGGGCCAGAAACTGAGCCAGGTTAATGAGCACAAGATCAGCCAGGAGCAGGGCCACGACGCGAACCGTTTTTTTCATGTTGATCTTTTCCAAAATGTCCACTGTTTTTTCTCCCACGAACTGCGCCCACGGAAGGGCGCAATAACCAATTTTTACCCAGTATAACACAAGCCGGGGAAAATGTACACTGCAGAAAAGGCAAAAAACGGTGCCAATTCTGCCAAAATTTTTCAGCGTATTGCGTTTCCGCTTTGGAAGATATATAATGGAAGCAGGAGATAAAAGGAAAGCCATTTCCAGAAGGAGGCGCCCAATGCACAGCAAAGCGAAGAAAAAACGCCGGGGCTGGCTCATTGCACTGCTGACTCTGTTGATTCTGTTTCTGATTCTGGCCGCCGGGGCGGCGCTGTTTGTCAACAGCAAGCTGAGTCTGATTGATTACAGCGACGGCAGCCTTGAAAACCCCGCCCCTGCGGAGGAGAGCGGGGAGGAGGATCTCAGCGTGGATCTGACCGGGCTGGAGATGAAGGAGCCCCCGGCCCTGCCTCAGGGGGAAGCCACCGCAGATGACAACATCCTCAACGTCCTCATTCTGGGCACCGACGAGCGCACGGTGGATTTTTCCTCCGCCCGGGCGGACGCCATCATCCTTCTCAGCCTGGATCTGAAGGAGAACACCGCAAAGCTGGTCAGTCTGGAACGCGGCATGGGCGTGCCCATTTTAGAGGGCGAATATGAGGGAGAGTACGACTGGCTGACCCACTGCTTCCGCTACGGCGGCGCCTCGCTGATGCTCAGGGAGGTGCAGACCTGCTTTAACGTGGACGTGGAGCACTATGTGCGCGTGAACTTCACCTCGGTGAGAAACATTGTGGATATCCTGGGCGGCATTGACGTGGAGCTTACCGCCGCGGAGGCGGAGCGTCTCAGCGGCGGGGGCAAAAGTCTCAGCCCGGGCATGAACCATATGGACGGGGACGTCGCCCTGAGCTACGCCCGACTGCGGTCCATCGACAGCGACTGGAACCGGGTCAAGCGGCAGCGGACCGTCATTCAGGCCTGCATGAACAGCATCCGGGGAGCGGATGTGAAGACCCTCAACGAGCTTTGCGACGCCATCCTCCCCTATGTGCAGACCAATTTCACCAAGCTGGAGATTTTAGAGCTTATGACCCGGCTTCCGGGCTTTTTGGGCGTGCAGTTTGAGCAGATGACCATCCCTGTGGAGGGCACCTACGGCGGCATGATCGGCTTGCAGGGCCGCAGCCTGTTCGCCGTGGATTTTGAGACCAACGCGAAAATCCTGAACGATTTTCTCTACGGCGAAGGCTGAGGGCGGCGCGAAAAGCCGCGGAAAAGCAGAAAGAAGGGGCTGAAAAAACAGCCCCTTCTTTCAGACTGCAGACAAAGCTATCGGCAGTGTATAGAGTTGCATGGGGAGAGTGCAGAGAGGGGACGGGAGTCCCCTTTCTGCGTTCAATCCATGCTTATTCAGGAGTATTTTTGAATACTCCTGAATAAGTTTTCAAGGCGTCGAACTTTG
>JALFOM010000121.1 GCA_022782265.1 Clostridiales bacterium
GTGAAGGAGCTGTTTTCGGATTTCTTCCGGCTGCAGAACAACGGCGTCGCGCCCACGGAGCAGCAGCTGGCCCTTTTGGATGAAGTGCTGAAGGAAATGGAGGAGAAGCGCCATGAAGCCGATTAAACTGGCCATGTCCGCCTTCGGCCCTTACGCCGGGGAGACAGCAGTGGATTTTTCCGCCCTGGGCAGCAGCGGCATTTTTCTCATTACCGGCGACACCGGCGCCGGAAAAACCACCATCTTTGACGCCATCAGCTTTGCCCTCTATGGGGAGGCCTCCGGCGGCAGCCAGAAACGCGCGTCAAAGACCTTCCGCTCTGACTATGCGGCGGCGGGAACGCCCACCTTTGTGGAATATACCTTTCTGCACAAGGGGCGGGTCTATTGCGTCCGGCGCAACCCCGAGTATCTGCGCCCGAAAAAGCGGGGCGAGGGCTTCATCACGGAGAGCCCGGACGCGGTGTTTTCCTGCGAGGAGACAGAGGAGCTGCTCTCCGGCGTGGAGGCCGTGAACCGGCGCGTCTACGAGCTGATCGGCCTGAACCGGAACCAGTTTTCCCAGACCGTCATGATCGCTCAGGGCGACTTTATGAAGATCCTGAACGCCAAAAGCGACGAGCGGAAAAAGCTCTTTCAGAAGATTTTCAACACCGGTTTTTTCGAGGAGCTTCAGCAGAGGCTGAAGGACATGGACAGGGATTGCAGCGCGGAAGCAGAGAAGAACGACAATGCCATTCTCTCGTCCTTTTCCCGGCTTCAGATGGATGGGGAGTACGAAGGGGCGGAGAAGATGGGGGAGATCCGGGGCGAGGCCCGGTATATCGACGCCATGCTCCCCCTGCTTCAGGGGCTGATCGACTTTCAGCAGCAGCGGCAGAGCGACGCCCGTCAGGGCAGGGAACAGGCGGAGCTGCATCTTGACGGCCTGAAAGAGGCCCTGGCCGAGGGGAAAAAGCGCAATCAGGACTTTCAGCGTCTGGAATCGCTGAAGCAGGAGGCCCAAGCCCACGCCCTGAAGGAGGAAGAGATCGGGGAGGGGAGAGTGCGCCTTGCCATGGCGCGAAAGGCCCTGAACGTACAGAGCAGCGACGCGCTGCTGCAGCAGAATATCCAGAGCATCCGGCGGCAAAGAGCAGAGCTTCAGGTCTGCCGGGCGGACGCGGAAAAGGCCCTTGAGACACGGAAAGCGGCGGAGGAGGACTTTGCCCGGGCAGAGCAGGCCCTTCAGACACTGGAGGGAAAAAAGGAAGAGCTCTCCCGGCTGGAAGCTGCTGTCCCGGCCCTGGAAAAGGCCGCGCAGCAGCGCCGCGCTCTGGAGAAGGCGGAAAAACAGGCGGCGGAGAAATACGAAAAGAGCTGCCAGGAGGACGCGGCCTATTCCCGGGTAAAGGAGGCCTTTTTCCGCAGCCAGAGCAGCCTGATTGCCGCCACACTGGAGGAGGGGAAGCCCTGTCCGGTCTGCGGCTCCCTTCATCACCCGGCCCCTGCCGCGGCCCGGGGAGAATCGGCCACCAGGGCCCAGCTGGACAAAGCCGAGCGCAGCCGGGCCGGGGCCGAACGGGAGGCCCGGGAGGCCATGCTGGAAAAAGCCCGTGTGGAGTCCGCCTTTCAGGAGGGCTTGGCCAGAATCGCGGAGCTGGGCTTTGCCGCTGAGGAGGACGCGGCGGCGCTGAAGGCCAGGACGGCGATTCTGCGCGGGGAGATCACAGAGACAGAAAAACGCCATAAGCAGGCCGGAGAGGCACTGAACGCGGCGCGCCTTGCTGCCAGAGAGGCGGCTACCCGGGTGGAAGGGGCGGAAAAGGGCCTGGAAGAGCGGGAAAAGGAGCGGATCATCCGGGAAGCGGCCTTTCAGGCGGCTCTCGTGGACAACGGCTTTGCCGATGAGGCCGCCTACCGGCAGGCGAAAATGGACGAGAAAGCCATGAACGCCCTGGAACTGCGCATCCGCGCCTATGATGAGCAGGCGCGGTCCCTGACCGACCGGCTGGCGGAGCTGGCCGGGAAGCTGGAAGGAAAGGCGCCTGCCGACCTGAGGGCTCTGCAGGCCCAGGTGCAGGCGGCGGAGGCGGAGCGCAGCCGCTTCGCGGAAGCGGAGAGCAGTCTGGGAAACCGGCTTGCCATCAACCGCCAGTCCAACCGGGAGCTGCTGGAGGCGAAAAAGAAAAAGGATAGGCTGGGGGAGCGCTGGGCCCTGGTCCATGAGCTTTACTGCAATGTGTCCGGCCAGACCAGCAGCCGGGTCAAGCTGTCCTTTGAGGCCTATGTGCAGCAGTTTTATTTCAGGCAGGTCATCGCCGCGGCCAACAAGCGCCTGAACGTGCTGACCGACGGCGGCTTTACCCTCCGCTGCAAGGAGGAGGCCAAAAATCTGGTGAGCCAGGCAGGACTGGATCTGGATGTGCTGGACCGAAGCACCGGCGTCTGGCGGGATGTGTCCACCCTGTCCGGGGGCGAATCCTTTATGACCTCCCTGGCCCTGGCCCTGGGCCTGTCCGATGTGGCCCAGGCCAGAAGCGGCGGCGTCCGTCTGGACAGCATGTTCATTGACGAGGGCTTCGGCTCCCTGGACGAGGAATCCCTGCGGCAGGCCATGGAGCTGCTGTCCGGCCTTGCCGGCGGCAGCCGGATGATCGGCATCATCTCCCATGTTGGAGAGCTGAAAAACCGCATTGACAAAAAGATCATCATCTCCAAGAACCTGACCGGCTCCTCTGTCACCATCGAAGCATGAAATTACAGCTCAGCAAGCCAAATCAAGCAAAATGATCTTTTTCCCCGTATAATCAGCTTGTCAGTTGAAAGGAGCGGTGAGCCGGTGAACGAGTGGGCCAGAAGCATCCAGAACATCGTTCTGGAGATCGACAAGTGCATCAAAAACAAGGACGATGAGGCGTTGACGCTGGAGCATCTGGCCGCGTTTCTGGGCTATTCGGCGTATTATGTGTCAAGAAAGTTCAGGGAGATCTCCGGTATGCCCCTGCGGGAGTATCTGCGCGGCAGGAAGCTGGCCTTCGCCCTGAAGGACCTGCGGGACACGGAGGAGGGCATTTTAGACATCGCCTTAAACTACGGCTTTTCCTCCCACGAGGCCTTCACCCGGGCTTTCAAGGAGGTCTACGGCCTTACGCCCAGCGAATACCGGCAAAATCCCGTGCCGGTGGTGCTGCGCACGGTCATCAAGCCTTTCGACTGCTATCTTTTAGAAATCGGAGGAACAGGCATGGCAAGTGAAAGCAACGAAGTAAAGACCTATTTTGTGACCATCCCGGAGCACAGGTTTCTGCACATCCGCAATGTCGAGAGCATCGGATACTGGGACTTCTGGCAGAAGCAGAGCCTTATTCCCGGCCAGGACTGTGAGACCATCTGCGGCCTGCTGGAGAGCATCAAGGGCAAGCTGGACGATATGGGCGGAGACCAGGCGGACAGCAGCAGCGGCCAGCTGATGGCCTTCATCAACGAGCCTACAGGAAGAATATGCAGCTGGGGCATCCCTCTGGCGGAGGCCTACGGCGTCCGCCTGCCGGCGGATTACGCGGGGGTGATCCCAAGCCAGATGCAGATCATGGACGTGCCGGAAGGGGAGTACATCGTGTTTGAGCACGGCCCTTTCGACTTTGAAACGGAAAACGCCGCCGTGGAGGCCAGAATTGAACAGGCAATGAAGGATTTTGACTATCCGGCCAGCGGCTATGTTCTGGACACTACCCCGGGCAGAGTGTTCTATTTTTACCATGACTGCCGGCACTTCTGGAAATACGTCCGGCCGGTAAAGAAGCTTAACGGGTAAAGGCGTAAAAAAGGCTCCCCCTCAGGGGGAGGCTTGAAACAGAACATGAAAAAAGCGCATCCCTCTCACTTGAAGGGGATGCGCTTTCTTTTGCTTCGATCAATAATTCAATAATTTTCTTTTCTCTCCTCAAAGTAGCTCTGAGGATAGGCGCAGACGGGGCAGAGCTGGGGGGCCTTGGTACCCACCACGATGTGGCCGCAGTTGCGGCATTCCCACACCTTGACCTCGCTCTTTTCAAAGACCGACGCGGTCTCCACATTGTTCAGCAGCGCCCGGTAGCGCTCCTCGTGGTGCTTCTCGATTGCGCCCACCATGCGGAACTTGGCGGCCAGAGCGGGGAAGCCCTCCTCCTCGGCAGTCTTGGCAAAGCCATCGTACATGTCGGTCCACTCATAGTTCTCGCCCTCGGCGGCGGAGAGCAGGTTTTCGGCGGTGCCGCCGATACCGCCCAGCTCCGCAAACCAGAGCTTTGCGTGCTCCCGCTCATTTTCCGCGGTCTTCAAAAACAGCCCGGCGATCTGCTCAAAGCCCTGCTTCTTTGCCACGGAGGCGAAGAAGGTATATTTGTTCCGGGCCTGAGACTCGCCGGAGAAAGCCTCCAGCAGGTTCTTTTCCGTCTTTGTTCCGGCGTATTTGTTTCCGCTCTCCTCTTTGACCGGCGCGCAGACCGGCTCCAGCATCTCGTTACCCGCGCCGCAGCGGGGGCAGACGGCCTCTTCACCGGGCTTGACTTCAAATTCCGCGCCGCAGAGCAGGCAGCGGTATTTTACGATCTCACCGGACACTGGGGCCTGGGCCGCAGGCGCGGGGGCAGGCACGGAAAAGGGTCTGGGCTCGCCCACATGGCGGATGCCGGTGTATTTGGCAACGTCGCTGTCCGTAGTGACCAGGTTGTCCAGGGACAGGCCGTGGACGGAGCGATTGCCCGTGACCCGGGCAAAGGTTTTCAGCTCGTTGAGGGAGACGTTCAGGAAGTTTGCCACCCGCTGAGCGGCGGCGTCCACCTTCAGCCGGGCCCGCAGCTCCGGATTCTGGGTGGCCACGCCCACAGGGCAGTTGCCGCTGCCGCAGATGCGGTACTGCTGGCAGGCGGCGGCGATCAGCGCGGCGCTGGCGATGGCCACGGCGTCGGCCCCCATGGCCAGCGCCTTGGCAAAGTCCGCGGAGACCCGCAGGCCGCCGGTGATGACCAGAGCTATGTCAGAGCCCACAGCGTCCAGATACCTTCTGGCCCGGCTCAGGGCGTAGAGGGTGGGGACGGTAGTGGCCTCCCGCAGGAACAGGGGGCTGGAGCCGGTGGCGCCGCCCCGGCCGTCGATGGTAATGAAATCGGGCTGGGCGAAAACGCAGTATTCCAGATCCTGCTCAATATTGCCGGCGGCAATTTTGATGCCGATGGGGCGGCCCCCGGAGCGGCGGCGGAGCATGTCCACCATGTCCCGCAGATCCTCTTTGCTGTTCAGCTCCGGGAACTTGCTGGGGCTTTGGACGTCCTGGCCCGGCTTCTTGCCCCGGATGGCGGCGATCTCCTCCGTGACCTTCTCTCCGGGCAGATGACCGCCCATGCCGGGCTTGGTGCCCTGACCGATTTTGATCTCAATGGCGTCGGAGGAGCGGAGATTCTCGTCGGTCACGCTGTATTTATTGGGGATATACTCGAAGATGTACTTATAGGCCGCCTCTTTCTCCTCCGGGAGAATGCCGCCCTCGCCGCTGCACATGGCGGTCTTAGCCATGGCGGAGCCTTTGGACAGGGCCACCTTCACCTCCCTGGACAGGGCGCCGAAGGACATGTGGGAGATGTACACCGGGCTTTGCAGCACCATGGGCTTTCCGGCGTGCCTGCCGATGACGGTGGTGGTGTCCACAGGATCGTCGTCGTTCAGGGGAGGGGGATTGAGCTGGGAGCCCAGAAGCAGCACGTCGTCCCAGCCGGGGACCTTCATCTGCGTGCCCATGGAGCCGCCGATGGTTTTGCCGGTGACTGCCATCTCGTGGATCTCCGCCATATAGCGGCTGGAGCTGTCGTGCCGGGCGGTTGCGGGATCATAGTCCAGACTGCCGGAATACGCCTTGGGCGCGGGCTTGGCCTCGCCCTCAACCGGCACCATGTTGGACAGGGGCATTTTGCACACCGGACAGCCGTCCAGGGCGGAGAGGGGTTTGCCCTCTTTTTCCTCGTCATAAATCGCGCCGCAGATCAAACATTTATAAACTGCCATAAATTTACCTCCGATTAATTTTCCTTCTTCTTTATACAATCAGGGCAGAGCCCCTCAAAGACGGTTCTGTGCCGGCTGATCTGAAAGCCGGTGTCGTTTTCCACCTGGGCGTCAATCTCCTCACGGTAGCTCACAGGCGCGTCGAATACCCTGCCGCAGCAGGTGCAGAACAGGTGATAATGCCGGTCAAGACGGGAATCGAAACGGTCTGCCGCCGGGACCTTTACGTTGCTGATCTGCCCGGAAGCGGACAAAATGCCCAGATTGCGGTATACCGTGCCCCGGCTGATCCGCTCATCCGCCGCGCGCACGTCCAGATAGATCTGGTCTGCCGTAGGGTGATCGTGCCGCTTTTCCACGGCCTCCTGGATCAGCTGCCGCTGCTTGGTACTTCGCCGGTTTTTCATAGGATCTCCTCTTATCAGTATTGAGTCTTAATATAATATACGGATTAACCAATGTCAAGAGAAAAACAGTAAATCCATGGACAAGCGGGGAAAAGGGGGAGGATAGAGGCAAAAAATCCAACACCTGTCATTCTGAGAATTGCGGGCCGCCGCTTCCTGCGGCAGAAGAAGGCGGCCTGCAATTTCCGCAGCCGCGCCGCTTTGCGGGCCGTCGCGGAGCAGGCCTGCAAACGGCATTGCGGCAAGGCGAGCAGGCGCAGTGACGAAGAATCCCGTGAATAGGACGCCGGTACGAAACCATACGGGATCCTTTCAATATCGCACCTCCCAGAGGATCAGCCCTTTTGCCGGGGCGGTAAAGCCGGCGGCGGCGCGGTTTCTGGCCTTCAGAACAGCCTCCATGTCCTCCGGTCTCCGCTCTCCCCTGCCCACTTCGATGAGGGTGCCCACGATGATGCGCACCATATTGTATAAAAACCCGTCACCGGTCAAAGAGATGCGAAGCTCGCCACCCAGGCGTTCCAGCTTCACTTCCCGCAGCTCCCGGACGGCGGATTTTTTCATTTTCATGCCGCAGAAGCTGGAAAAATCATGCCGACCCAAAAGCCGCGCCGCCGCCTGCTCCATGGCCGGGGTGTCCAGCGGCTCTCTCAGGGGATACAGGTAGTTTCGCGCAAAAACATTGGGCTCGTCGCTGTTCCAGATGCGGTAGACATAGGTCTTTTCCCGGCAGCTTAAACGGGCGTGAAAGCGCTCAGGCGCGTCACAAAGGGCCATCGCGCCAATATCCTCCGGCAGATAGCGGCGGATCATGGCAAGAAGCGTCTCGCAGTCCAGGTCCGTCTCCGCCCTGAAGGAGCAGACCTGGGCCCGGGCATGTACCCCCGCGTCGGTGCGGCCGGAGCCGCTGATCTCCACCGGCTGCTCCAGCAGCCTGGACAGCAGGGTTTCCAGCCGGCCCTGTATGGTGTTTTCCGTGTTGCCCTGCCGCTGCCAGCCCTTGTAACGGCTGCCGTCGTAGCAGAGCGTCAGCTTGAAATTCCTCATTTTCTCTGCCTCCCGTCTCTATCCCCATGATTATACCAGCTTTTTCTTCCGATTGACAGTTGAAAAAGCATGAATTATAATAATAAGGAATGTATTTTTTTTCGAAAAGGAGGGTGGAGCCATGGAAGGAAGGCACAGCCCCAAACACGCGGCCCCCACCAGAAGCAGCCGCCGCACAGAGCGGCCGGAACGGACAGAATACCGGCAGCGGGAAGCTGCGCCGGTCAGGGAAAAACTACCCCGGCGAAACCGGCCTGTGTGGCAGCTCATTATTCAGGACATACTACTTACGGGACTGGTGCTCTGCGTTTTTGCCACCTTTCACCATGTTATTCCCCGGCTGACGGCAAAAAACGTCCAGATGCCCACGCCCTCCAGCGTGATCGGCTCTCCCGCCCCGACGGAGACCTCCGCGCCTGAGGAAACGGCGCCGGAAAACACGCCGGAGCCCACCCCGGAGGTCATCGACAACCGGACCGAGTGGCAGAAAAAATTTGCGGAGCATTTTACGGAAGAGGTGGTCATCACCGAAAATTCCTATACCAGCCCCAATATCGCCATCACCATGAGCACCATCACCATTGACGACCCCAGCCCCACGGTGTGCTATGTGGCGGACATCTATATTGCCCAAATTGAGAATTTTCAGACCTACTGGGCCAACGGCCAGCTGAGCTATTACGGCGAGGAGAACTCACTGAGCATGGCCATCAATTCCGGGGCCATCCTGTCCATCAACGGCGACTATGCCGACAACCAGCGTTCCGGCTTCCTTGTGCGTAACGGCGAGCTGTATTATTCCGACCAGACCACCTATGATATCTGCGTGCTGTACTACGACGGCAGTATGGAGACCTTCAGCCCCAGCGAGTACGCGGTGGACGATATTCTGGCCAAAGCGCCCTACCAGGTGTGGAAATTCGGCCCGGAGCTGCTGGACGAAAACGGCCAGCCCAAGCAGAGCTACAACACCAGCGACGCCATCTCCTGGGAAAACCCCCGCAGCGGCATCGGCTACTATGAGCCGGGCCACTACTGCTTCATCACCGTGGACGGCCGGCAGAACGGCTATTCCCGGGGCCTGGAGATCGACCGTTTCGCGAAGCTTTTCGCCGACCTGGGCTGCACGGTGGCCTATAACCTGGACGGCGGACAGTCCGCCGTGATGACCTTTGACCAGCGCGTGTACAACCAGCCCTATCTTGGCGGCCGCAACTCCGGCGATATTCTGCTGATCCGGGAGCTGCCGGAGAGCACGGAAGGAGGCGAGGGAGAATGAGAGCGGTTAAGGAATTTATTGCCCATCTGTCCATCGCCATGCTGCTGGGCATGGTGGTCATCACCATTCTGGACGGCTACAATCCCCTCATGGCCTTTCTCACCAGCAGGCCCACAAAGGTATATATTGTAGTGATGTGTATTTTGGGTGTGGTGACGGCCATTATGTATATCGCAAAAAGCCGCAAAAGCTGAGGCATTTTTCCACGCTTGTTAAAAATGTACATAAGAACGGCAAAAATTTTGCCGTTCCCACACGATTTCCGTCAGTTTTGTTCGTTGAAGATTTTCGGAAAACGTGGTAAAATCTTAACAAACTGGGAAATCTTTTATTTTCTGAAATAATACCAAGAAAGGCGTGCGTTTATGTATACGGATTCTTATTTTGACCGGTTCGTACTCCCCGAGGAACTGAGAGCGACCCTGAAGAAAAGCCGCTGCCTCTGCTACCCGGAGACAAAGGATCAGCTCCTTGAGATGTGCTTCGGACCCACTCACAGCTCCAGATATGACGTGACCTACCCCATTCCCGGGCAGGGCCTGTTCAAGGAGGCGGAGGTGGTCCGCTGCAAGAACGGCCCGGTGGTCAACTTTATGGAGGACTATATGCGCCGCCGTGACCCGGACTGCATGCGTATCGGCGACGATCTGCCCACCGATAAGCCCCGCTTTGAGGATACCTATGGCTACCCCTTCTCCCAGCTGCGCCAGGAGACCCTGGACTGGCTGGCCACCCAGCAGCTGATTATGCTGCCCTTCCACGCCGGTGGAAAGTTCTACGGCTACGACAGTCTGATGATCTGCCCCATGAACGCGGCCTTCTTCGCCCTGTCCCTGGCCAACATGCAGGGCTTTGTCAGCATCTTCGACATTCAGCCCGGCTACACCCCCAGGGCCATTATTTACGTTGCCCCTCCCTTCCGCATCACCCACTTCAACGGCAAGCAGGTGGTGGTGCACAACCGCAGCAAGGAGCTGCACGAGGTCTTTGCCTACAACCTGTACCCCGGCCCCTCCGCCAAGAAGGGCGTTTTCTCCATCCTGCTGGACATCGGCGAAAACGAAGGCTGGGTCACCAACCACGCCTCCGCGGCCATGCTGGAGTCCCCCTATGAAAACGAGATCGTGTTCATGCACGAGGGCGCTTCCGGCGGCGGCAAGAGCGAGATGCTGGAAGAGGTCCACAAGGAAGAGGACGGCAGATGCCTGCTGGGCACCCACACCGTCAGCGGTGAGAAATATTATATCAACCTGGGTGAGACCTGTAAGATCCACCCCATCGCCGACGACATGATCCTCTCCCACAAGGATATGCAGAACGGCTCCGGCCATCTGGTCATTGCCGACGCCGAGGACGGCTGGTTTTTGCGCATGGACGGCGACAACTACTACGGCAACAGCCCCACCTACGAGCGCATCAGCATCCACCCCTCCGAGCCTCTGGAGTTTTTCAATATGGACGGTACTCCCGGCGCCACCTGCCTGATCTGGGAGCATGTGATCGAATCCACCGGCAAGCCCTGCACCAACCCCCGCGTCATCATCCCCAGGGAGATGATCGAGAATATCGTGCCGGGCAACGCCCCCCAGGAGGTCAATGTCCGCTCCTTCGGCGTGCGTATGCCGCCTTCCACCGTCATGAACCCCAACTACGGCGTTATGGGCATGGTGCAGTTTGTGCCTGCCTCCATCGCCTGGCTGTGGCGTCTGGTCTCTCCCCGGGGCTTTAAAAACCCCTCCATTGCCGACAGCAACGCCGGCAGCGGCCTGAAGAGCGAGGGCGTAGGCTCCTACTGGCCCTTCTCCACCGGCAAGAAGGTCACCCAGGCAAACCTCCTGCTCCACCAGATGCTGGACACCCCCAACACCCTGAACATTCTGATCCCCAACCAGCACATCGGCGCCTACAACGTGGGCTTCATGGGCGAGTGGCTGACCCGCGAGTATCTGGCCCGCCGGGGCGGCACCGTCCGGCTCCGCCACCTGGTGCCCGCCCGCTGCCCCCTGTTCGGCTACTCTCTGGATGAGATGAAGATCGACGGCCAGTATGTCCGCCAGACCTTCCTCCGCCCGGAGCTTCAGTCCAAGCTGGGCTTCGAGGGCTACGACGCCGGCGCAAAGATCCTGACCGACTTCTTCAAGGAGCAGATTCAGGAGTTCCTCACCGACGATCTGGACCCCATCGGCCGCCAGATCATTGAGCTGTGCCTGAACGACGCGGGCCTGGAGGAGTACCTGGCCATCACCCCCATGAAGAATATCCGCTAAAATGCAAGTCAAAACCGCCATGCTCCGGAAACCCCGGCCGCATGGCGGTTTTTTGCTCCAAAGGCTCCCTCATGAGAGGGTGCTTTTCCTCGGCCCCCTCCATCGTCAGAAGAAAGTGACTCCATTCCGCTTCCTCATCGGGAGGAGCGGAGATAGTGAAGAAGTAAAGCTCCGTCAAATGCGGTGGAATTTTTTCATCTTTTTTCTTGTGCTTTGGCCCCGCTGGTGGTATGCTGATACAAGCAAATGAAAGGATCAATGCCTATGAAAATCGTTGTTTTGGGCGGCGGTATCAGTACCGAGCGCCACGTCTCCCTTGTGTCCGGCACCTCCGTGTGCAAGGCCCTCCGCTCTCTGGGGCACAAGGCCATATTTGTGGATATGTTTTTGGGCCTGGAGGACTATGAGGGCAGTCTGGAAGCGGCCTTTGACGCGCCCGACGGCTTCTGCGGCAGCGTGGCCATCGAAAAGGAGGCCCCGGACCTGGCGGCGGTGAGAGCTTCCCGGAGGGATAAAAGCCCCAGCCGCCTGGGTAAGAACGTGCTGGCCATCTGC
>JALFOM010000140.1 GCA_022782265.1 Clostridiales bacterium
TGCTGAAAATATGGGAGGTGAATCCTATGCTGTTGTACTTGACGAGTAACCAGAAAAGTAACCTGATCGACCCCGCTGTGCGGAATATGACTCTGCCCGCCAAGAAGCTGGTCGGCCGGTTCAGCCTGAAATGTTTTGTCACAAAGGATATGCGCAATTATGCCAACGCCAAATTCTTTGTGGTGGATGCGGCGTGTATTGAGGAAAGCGGCAATGACTTCACCCTTGCCCTGCAATCCTTTCAGATGATGTTCTCCGCCCGGATCATCGTCATCCTCTCCGGCTGCGAGGATATGAATGGCGAGGTGCAGCGGCTTTTGTCCATCGGTGTTGTAAATCTGATTACGGCTGAAACGATGGAGGACGCTCTGGACGAGCTGACAGAAGCCCTTTCCGAAGATGGGATGCAGCGGTATGTGGGAAAGGCGCCTGTCTATGAACAGCCAGTTACCCGGTGCGAGAAAGCCCCGGAACCGGACGAGATTGTTCCATACCGCTGGAACGCCCGGAATATCCGCATTGCCGTGGCCGGTTCGCAGCGCAGGAGCGGCGTGACGGTGACGGCCTTTAACCTGGCGTCCTGGCTGGCGGCCAGAGGTGCGGAGGTGGCGTATATCGAAGTCAATCAGAACCGCCACCTTCAACTTCTGCTGAATCTCTATGAGGCGGCGCCAGATGGAGAGCATTACACCATTGACGGGATCGACTGTTACCTGACCAACGAACCGGACAAGGAATATCAATTCATCATCTATGACTGCGGTGTGATGCAGACGCCCACTTCTATTTTCCGTGATGCGGAACACCGGCTCCTGTGCGGGAGTGTCCTGCCCTATGAGATTCCGTTGTTCCATAAGGCATTGTCCGAGTGCGGTTGGTTGGAAGTGCGCCCGGTGGCGATCTGTGTACCGCAGGAAATTCAGGAATACTGTGTAGAACTCTTTGGGGAAGCTGTGCAGATTGCGGAGGCATCCCACGACCTGTTTGCGAAACGGTCCAACGGGCAGATCTACCGGCCGCTGGTGGAGAAATATATTGCAGGAGAAAAGCACCTGTAACAGCAAGACATGATTGGGAGGATTGGAATATGGCAAAGTTTGAGTATATGGAGAGGGCGTTTTCTTCTGACCTGAAGCCCAGAGCGCGGCTTGTGCTGCAAGTTCTGGTTCTGCATTGCAA
This sequence comes from Clostridiales bacterium, assembly GCA_022782265.1. Lineage (GTDB taxonomy): Bacteria > Bacillota > Clostridia > Oscillospirales > Oscillospiraceae > Limivicinus. The sequence goes on from JALFOM010000140.1 coordinate 1,180, forward strand.
CAAGGAGGGCGAGTGCTTTCCATCTATCAAGACCATAGCTGCCAAGTGCGGCTATGGAGTGTCTACTGTGAAGCGGGCGCTGGATGAGCTGGTAAAGGCGGGATATATCGTCAAACAGGCCCGGTTTGACGAGCGTAAGAACGGCGGCCAGACCAGCAACCTCTATACCCTATGCTCTGCCTTGCCCTGTCCTGATGAGCCGGAGAGCGCCCCTGCGGATGCCTGTGAAGCCCCTGATCCCACACCTGGGGAGCAGTCTGCCGCTATGCCGACTGGGGGTTCCTACTCCTTTGCAGATGGCTTTGAAACAAAAATCGGGCGGCAGAATTGCCGCCCGATTCGTATGTGGACTGGGGGGCAGTCCATTTTTATACCCCCTTGAACCGTACAAGTGAACAGATACTTACGGATGAAGAAATAAAATTACACACAGGTAGATACTATTTGTATAAATAAATACTATCAGTAATGACTTTTGCTTTACAGGATGATAGTATAAAAATAAAAATGTGGATTAAGACAGCCTCAACAATTAACCTAAAATCAACAGCCCTTTATACTGCCCCTAAAATGGCAATGGTAGAACGATTAAATACAGATAAACTGGATACTACATTGTATGAATCACAGTCAGTATCCGGGAAAATAGAAAACGGTTATATCACGCTATCCCGTGATGGAATTGAAACAATAGGTGTTATAACAGATGGAACCACAGTTGTTGATCTGTGACTAATTTATTTCTTTCCGCGCTCCCGGACAGGAACGCTTCACCCGCTGCAAGACGCTGGGGGAAGCCTACACCGAAGAAGCGATCAAAGAGCGTATCAAAGGCCGCGTTATCACCAGAGCGCCCATAGAGCGTAAGGGAATTTCTCTGCGGATTGATCTGGAAAACAACATCAAGGCCCAGCAATCGGCGGGCTATGAAAAGTGGGCGAAGCTCCACAACTTGAAGCAGGCCGCAAGGACGCTGAACTTCCTGACGGAACACGACATAGACCAATACGCAGATCTGGAAAGCAAGGTGGCCGAGATCAGCGCGGCCAACGACGCGGCGGCTGCGGCCCTCAAAAACGTGGAACGGCGTCTTGGGGATATGGCGGTGCCGATAAAGAACCTCACCACCTACAAGCAGTTGCGGCCCGTGGTGCTGGAATACCGCAAGGAGGCTATCAAGGACGCCGGAATCACAAGGCTGCCCGATCTGGCCGCCCTGAAAGCCGAGTACCGGGAGCTGGACAGCAGAAAGCGCGGCTGTATAAACAGTACTGCGTCAAGCGAGAGCTGAAAGAATACGGCATCATCAAGCAGAATGTGGACAGCATTTTGCGGGTGACGCCGGGAAAGGCGCAGGCACAAGAGCTATAAGCATACCGAGAATGAATTACCCTCAATACCGCAAGGCCCGGAAGCTGACGCATGAGTGCTGCAACTACTGTGACGGGAACTGCCTCTTGCTGGACGACGGAGAGGAATGTGTATGCGTTCAGAGCATTTCCTATACGCTTCTGTGTCGGTGGTTTCGTGCCGCTGTTCTCCCGCTGGACGGGGCGCTGTATGCCGAGATTATCCAGAGCCGGGACAACATGAAGCGGTGCGCCGTGTGCGGGGCCGCATTTACACCGAAATCCAACCGGGCGAAATACTGCCCGAATTGCGCCGTGCGGATGCGCCGGAAGCAAGAGGCCGAAAGGCAGCGATGCCTCCTTATCCAAATGTCTTTTTTATCTTGTCCAGTTCATGTTGGTTTTCGACCCAGTTTTCTACATAACCGCAGTCACAGCAGACATAGCGAATAACGGGAATTTTACCGAACAGGGTCATGGTCGTAGTATAAATGTTGTTACCGCTGGCGTGTCGAGCCGGATTATCCGGCACACGCACGATATTTCCCGAATGGCACTTCGGGCAGCACCTTGTATTTTTCATTCTCATTCCCTCCTTGCCCAATAGAGTGAAACGCCGCACTCAATCAGCAATACAGCAAACCATACCCAAAGGATCAGCGTATATGTGCCAACAAAGGCCGCCAGCAGCATACCCAGCGGGACAAGATACTTGCGGGGGTGGTGCCACAAATCGCTTTCTGTTTTCCAGCCACGGATCGGGTGTTTCCATTCCAGAATGACCGACAGAATGGCGCTTTGCAGGGAAAACAGAAGAACCGTTCCCACATGAGTAAGTCCGATCCCGCCATGAATGATCTGCCAGCTGCACAGATAGATACCGGCAATCATCCCGTTGACAGCAAAAATGAACAGACAATATCTCCGGCAAAACCGGCCTGCCTGTCCGGGAAGAACCCGGATGGCCTGCTCCAAATCCGGGTCACAGGACAGCAGCGTACAGATGGGAGTATTCAAGCAGAGGAGCGCAAGGCCGATGGGAAACAGATTCAGCCCCCCAAATTCTCCGAACAGCAGCGGCAGAAAACAGGCAATCGCACATAAACCCACAGTATTGATAAGATAGCTTTTGTTTGTCATCAGATACCGAGTGAGGTAGGCGAACACACTCCCGGTATGGCCTGTATGCCGGACAGCTTTCTTTGACACGGTAGCACTGTAAAAATCATAGGCATCCGCAAAAGCCAGATACAGCACCGCGGCCACAAGGCTGGCCATGGCCGCAGCCAGAACCGCCGCCCATTGCCGCACCAGCAAAATCACAGCCAGAATACCAGCGGCCCAAAGGATTGGCAGTACAATATGACCTTTCCGGCGCATCCGATACCCTGCCGCAGTTACCGTACAGGCCATACAGCCGCAAAAAATCGCAAGCATGATTTCCCATGCGCTCCATGAAGCAGCGGCGAAGAACAGCGTCCAAATGGGCAGCGTCTTGGTAATCAGGGTGTGTGCGCCCAGCACCGATACATAGGAAAAGACGAAACTGCGATTATCAAAGGGAAGCATAAACATTCCCTGCATGGCTTCTATGTGCCGCTTCCCGGTCAACATCTGCCACATGATACTGGCGGTAAAACAGGTCGAAGTCAGATAGAGAATAAATGGTGCAATCTCGATCTGAAATTCAGCCGCATAGATCGCAACGAACAGGATCGCAGCGGCCATCAGGCTTTTTCCGGCGCTTTCATACTTTGCACCAAAGAACTGTTTGGAGAGAGCTTTAACGGTTTTCATCATCGGTCAGCACCTCTCGGATATTTCCGGCAGCGATCTCCGCGCCGGTGAATGTCCGGCTGATCCCGCCATGCTCTAAAACTAACACACGGTCAGAGGTCAGGCAGATACTTTCTAAGATATGGGAAGAAAACAGGAGTGTCCCATACTGCTTATATCCGCCCATGAGCTGATACAAGAACTCTGTGCCTTGAAAATCCAGCCCGTTCACGGGTTCATCCAAAAGCAGCAGCTTGGGCCGCAGGGCAAACGCCGTAATCAGATAGGCTTTTTTCAGATTGCCAGTGGACAGTTCCTTTAAGAGAACATCGGTATAATCTTCAAAGTGAAAGCCTTTTACCAGCTCGGACACATCCGGCAGAGGCACACCGTAGGACGCGGCCACATATGCCAGATATTCCCGGAATGTGAAATACTGAAAAGACCGATCTTCCGCAAAGACAATGTACCGGCTCCGTTTGAACGCTTTGTCGCGGAACGAGAACGAATGACCGTCCCATGCTGCACTGTCCAGATGGTAGCCCGGCAGCAGACCAGCCACGGTCTTGATAAAGGTGGTTTTTCCAGCACCGTTCAGCCCGATCAACCCGACAACTTCATTTGCCCCTAAATTCAGCGAAAAATCAGAAAGGACGGGATGATCTGCGGTGTACCAGACGCTTAAATTGTTCAGGGAAAGAAGTGTCTTGCTGTCCATACCGCGTTACCTCCGATTGTCTTTGTCTTTCTTCCAGAGCGAATAGGCGGAAAGCAGGAACGCACCGCCGAGGAAAAGGTACATCAGCGCAAAGGGGATGTTCATGGTGACGAAGCTGTAAATCATGCAGCCGATGAACACGATGCCGAGGATCAGACGAAAATAAAAGTGACGCATACAAATTACCTCCTATGTTGTATTATGCACGTTTCTATTTACAAGATAAGCATACATCAAAACGGTGCATCCTGCGGGAATGTCCACGAATGGTAGGTTTTTGACCGCGAAAAAATGGCAGGCAGCCAATAAGGCCGCCTGCCATTTGTCGAAACAAGGATTATGCTGTTTTGACCGGCTGGAAGGACAAGGTGACAATAGACTGAAATACACCGCCTTTGTAATCGGTGCTGATGGTTCCATCGTAGCGATCGGCCGCTGTTTGTACGCTTTTCAGCCCCCAGCCGTGAAAGGCTTTGTCCGTTTTAGAAGTCAGCAGCTTCCCGTTTTCCTCTGTGGGAGTGTTGCCATAACCGTTTTCCACTTTGATAATGAGCATGGCATTGATCCGCCGGATCGTCAGATTGAGAAAGCGCAGGCGATCCGGAGCTGTTTTGGCTGCCTCCAAAGCGTTGTCCAGCAGGTTTCCTAAAATGGTTGTCAGGTCAACGCTGCGGATATTGGTATTGTGGGGATATTCGATATTGACCTTTGTTTTGATCTGCTTCTGCTCGGCCAATGCCATTTTGCTGCTGATTAGGTAGTCAACGGCTTTGTCGCCTGTCCAGACCGTTTGCGAAATTTCCCGGACAGGGGTTCGCAAGTCCTCGCAATACCGCACGGCCTCCTGGGTATCGCCTTGTGTAAGGCACTGATAAATGGCCTCAATATGATTGTGCAGGTCGTGATACAGTTTTGCATTGTCCGCATAAGTACGGCGCAGCGCCTGATAATCGCGCTCTACAATTTCCGCCTGCTCCTGTTTTAGTTTTGCAATCTCCGCCTCCATTTCGCGCTGCTGGTTGACACGATAGAACAAGATTGCAAACAGCAATATTATAGAAAGAATAATCCATGTGCCTACCTGATCTTCGTTCAGCGGTAGGATTGTCTGCTCCGACAGTGTTACGGCACCAAACATTCCCAGAATGACGAGGATAGACAAAGCCCGAAGCGTCCCTGCGTTTTGGTGGTCTTGCTTTATCAGCGTGATTGCACCACTTAACATCAAAAGGCGTACCAGCCAAATACCCGCAAGGTATTCCAGAGCATTTGGATTGATAAAATTTTCCGAACGGAACATGATACCCAAACCCGCTTGCAGCAGGAAGTCCCATAGCCCTACGCCGACTTCATAAAAGAAAATCAGGAACAGACAAAGGTTCAACTTGTCCCGCAGGTAATACCATGTGCCCGCAGTTATCACCAGTAATTCGGCGGTCAAAACACCAATAGTCGGAAATCCTGCTATTTGTAGAGCCGTAACTAGAACACCGCCAGCAGCAGAAAAAAGCAGTATCTTTCTTTTCGGCAGGAAGTCCATCACCTTTGCAGCAAGGAAAAGCCCTAAAAATAGGCGCAGCTCATTGGTAAGAAAGTAGGAAATCATCTGAATCCATTCCATCATATATGCGCCCCCCAAAACTGATTGATTTTCTGCTTTACCTCCTGTAAGTGGGAACGACTGATGGGCAACTGTTCGCCATTCTTTAGTACCGCCATCCCGTCGCTGATTTTCATAATCTGAATGATATTGACAATGCAGCCACGGTCAATAAAGATAAACTCCGGGGTGCTCAGCTCGTCAAACACCTGCTGCAAACTCTTTCTTACCTTTGCAGTCCCGGCACTGGACACGATGCTGGCGTTTTTTCCGTCCCGCTGGATATAGAAAATATCTTTATAGGGTATCTTCTCCATGCGGTTTGTCGTCTGGATTGTGTACTCCTGACCGGCCTCCAATTCAATCAGTTTGGCGGCATCGGTCACGGCGGCAGTCAGCTTTACTTCCAGATTGTTTTTCGGTACATAGCGAAAGATGGATAGTTCAAAGGCGTCAATCGCATATTCCGTGTGTGAGGTTACAAAGATAATTCTGACATTGGGCAGAAAGTTCTTGATCTGCTGTGGAATTTCCATACCGCTAATTCCCGGCATTTCTATATCCAGCAAAATCAGGTCATAGAAAAAGCCATCATCGGTTATGTCGCAAAGCAGATTGCGGCTTTGGGTATAGGTCGTTATTTCATAGCCGATACCTTGCGACTGCAAGCAGACTTTGACGATCCTTTCGTGCAGGGCAACGGCCTTTTCTTCATCGTCACATATCGCAATTTTTATCACATTTATCACCACGCTTCTTTCTGCGCCGATCTACCGGCTTTTGCGTATCCGCTGGAATCAGCCAGACACCGGCCATTTTCACTGCACCTTGGATACGTCCATCGGTGCAGTAGTAATTTATCTGACGGGACGAAACGCCCCATTTTTCGCTTGCCTCTTTGAGCGTCATGTAATCCATGTTCACACCTCCGACAATCTATTCCATTATATTTCATTTCCTCGAAGAATACAAGGAACAGAATATGAATTATTAGAGTGTAGAAGCGCAACAAACTATGTGCTGAAAACAGGGAGCCGAAAAGCCCCTCCTGTCTACGCATTTAGAGGGCAAAAAGCCCACGGAAATCAAGGCTTTTCGGTGGTGGCCGGTGGGGTGGCAGAATGATTTATCAAATGCCCTCTGGATAGTGGGTCTAAATGCGTAGGAAAATTATTCCGGCGCTGGTATTCCTGCCGTGTCTGTGGTATGCTGGAATAAGACAAAAATAGAGATGAGCAAAACATGGCCTAAATGAAAAAGTGGAGAGGGTAAACAGGAGCAGATTGCAGAGCAACCAGCAAAAAAGAGCGCAAAGGCCAAGCGCGGCAGGGAGCCGAGCTGGTAAAGAGGTATAAGAGTTTCCGTCATGCGGGACGGCAGAGGCTCCATGATGTTAAAGCCGCAGTAATGGGCAATGAGCCGGTTGTTGTCCAGATAATCCACCAGATCGGTGATTAGCCCTCACACTTCATCACGATGAAAGCGCAGACCATGGCTTCTTTCGGGAAGCCCCGCCGCCCAGTCGCCGCTCTGGGCAGCGTGAAATCCAGGCTGCTGAAGAGTTTATTGTAAAATGCTGCGGCACTTTGGGATGTGAACAGCGTTACATCCTGAATGATTTCCTGTCGGTAGATTGCGGCCAGCCCCTTTCGCTGTGATAACTTCATTTTACCACTTGGCGCTGGCTGCTTTCTATATCTTTTGGAGTGATTCCGGTTTTAAGCCATGCCCGGAATCCATTGATACTACTATGTTTTTCGAGTTTTGCTCATGGCTGTTACAGTATATAAAATTCGGTATAAGACAGGCGGATTTCTCCATTGGATATATTTCTGTTTTGGACTTAATGTTCAATAAGAAAAGGGGCAGATACCTGTTTAGGAATCTACCCCGGATTCTAATTTCTCCGTACATTCCGACGGAGCTTTATCGGGCCGAAGCCCCTTAAATACCGGCTGCCGCAGACCGCCGCTCTCTGTTTTCATCATATACTGCACAGTACAGACGAGACACGGCTCTATCCATACTGCTTGCTCGTTGCCGGAAGGTACGGTAAAGGGTGGCGCAGGCAAAGTGGGCTGTTCCCGGATACGGCGAAAATTTTCACCGCCTACGCCGAGAGTCACATGGCCTTTGTAGATGAGCTGCCCATCCCGATACTGTCCCAGGACAATGCTGATCATATGCTTTTCTTTTTGGATATAGCCGCACACCACAAAATCTTCATCCTGAAGGTATTTGATCTTGATCCAGTCCCTGGTGCGCTTGTCAAAGAAGTAACGGCTCTCCCGGCGCTTAGCAACAATACCCTCCAGCTTTTGCGCTTTGGCGAGTTTATAAAAGGCAACACCGCCATGCTCAATAAAACGGGAGACGGCAAACCGGGCATTATCCTGGATTACCACATTCTGCAATAGTGCTTTGCGCTCCATGAGCGGCAGGTTCGTGGTCAGATGGTCGTCCAGATATAAGAGATCAAAAGCCACAAAGCACGCGGGCTGCTGTTGGGCAGCCAATTGAATCTTCAATGGATTTGTCATCATGCTGCGGCGCTGGATGGCAAAGAAGTCCGGGCGCCCCTCAGAAATCACTGCCAGTTCTCCATCCAGAATACAACGTCGGCTCACATTTTGGTGGAGGTCTGCCAGTTCCGGCACCTTGGGAAGCATCTTCATATTTCGCTTATTCCGAAGATCTGTCCCTATCCGTGGATCCAGATAGGCCACACACCGCTCGCCATCCAACTTCAATTCGTAAATAAAGCCATGGTCATCAAAAGGACCGCTCTCCGCGCCGATCAGCATGGGCTTGAGATTTTTGACCACAAACAGGTCTCTCATGACGCACTGCCCACATTTGCAAGGCTTTGCTTCAGTGCCTCCATAATGTCAATGACTGTAACCTGCCCACTCTCCTGGGGCACCGTGATCTCCTTGCCCTGGATCTTCTGATTGATGATCTCCCACAGACGGGCCTGATATTCATCCTTGTATGCCTGTGGTTGAAATTCCTGTACCATGGCGTCTACCAGAGTTTTCGCCATCGTCAGTTCCACCTCACTGACCTCTGGGTGGCTGATCTCTTTCGGAGCCTCTTTGACTTCATCCGCAAAAAACAAAGTTTCCACCAGGATGCCATCCTCAGTGGGAATCAGGGCCAGCAGCTTTTCCCTGGTGCCCATGACTGTTTTTGCGATAGCAATTTTGCCCTCTTCC
>JALFOM010000157.1 GCA_022782265.1 Clostridiales bacterium
GACGAGCGCTACCGTCTGGTTGTCTCCGAGTGGGAAAAGACCACCAAGGACGTGACCAACGCTCTGCAGGACTGCCTGGACGAATACAACCCCATCTACATGATGGCAAACTCCGGCGCCCGCGGCTCCATGAACCAGATCCGTCAGCTGGCCGGTATGCGCGGCCTGATGGCCAACACCTCCGGTAAGACCATCGAGATCCCCATCAAGTCCAACTTCCGTGAAGGTCTGTCCGTTCTGGAATACTTCATCTCCACCAGAGGCGCCCGTAAGGGCATGGCGGATACCGCTCTGCGTACCGCCGACTCCGGTTACCTGACCCGCCGTATGGTTGACGTCTGCCAGGACGTCATCATCCGCGAGCCCGACTGCGGCACCACCGAGGGTGTCTGGGTCTCTGCCGTGTACGACAGGGGACAGATGGTGGAGACCTTCGGCACCGCCATCCACGGCCGCTTCCCCGCGGCGCCCATTACCGATCCCAAGACCGGCGAGCTGCTGTTCGACACCGACCACATGCTCATGCCCGAGGACGCGGAGGTGCTGGAGGCCCACGATATTCACAAGGCCTATATCCGCAGCGTCCTGACCTGCGAGGCCCGCACCGGCGTCTGCGCCAAGTGCTACGGCATCAACCTGGCCATCGGCAAGCCGGTCAACGCCGGCGAGGCGGTTGGCGTTATCGCCGCCCAGTCCATCGGTGAGCCGGGCACCCAGCTGACCATGCGTACCTTCCACACCGGCGGCGTTGCCGGCGACGATATCACCCAGGGTCTTCCCCGTGTTGAGGAGCTGTTCGAGGCCCGCAAGCCCAAGAGAATGGCCATCCTGTCCGAAATCTCCGGCACTGTCAGCATTGAGGAGGCCAAGAAGGGCGTCATGTACTCCCTCACCGTCACCAACGAGGCGGAGGGCGCCACTGTGGTCTACACCGTACCCCACTCCGCAGGCATTCTGGTGCACAACGGCGACCATGTGGACAGAGGTCAGGAGCTGACCTCCGGTTCCCTCAACCCCCACGATGTTCTGCGTATCCGCGGCGTGAACGACGACGAGTTCGGCCGCCTGGGCGTCCGCGGCTATATCACCAGCGAGGTCCAGAAGGTGTACCGTCAGCAGGGCGTTGACATCAACGACAAGCACATTGAAGTCATCGTCCGCCAGATGATGCGCAAGGTCCGCGTGGAGGAGGCCGGCAGCACCGATCTGCTCTCCGGCGCCACCGTGGATATCTCCGTCCTCAAAGACGCCAACAAGAAGGTGGAGCAGCGCATGGCGGCCGGTGAAGAGGGCCTGAGCTTTGCCACCTATACCCAGCTGCTGATGGGTATCACCAAGGCCTCTCTGGCCACCGACAGCTGGATGTCTGCCGCGTCCTTCCAGGAGACCACCAAGGTTCTGACCGACGCCGCCATCAAGGGCAAGGTTGACCACCTGGTTGGCCTGAAGGAGAACGTCATCATCGGTAAGCTGATCCCCGCCGGCAGCGGTCTGGAGGTCTACCGCGACTTCGAGGAGCAGACCGACGAGACCATCGCCGAGGCTCCTGAGGAGTATGTGGACCTGACCGCCCTGGTCAACAAGACCAACGCGCTCTGAAAATCAATATTCCAATAAAAACATCATGGGAAATTGCTTTTGAGCAATTTCCCATGATGTTTTTGCGCAGCATTTAAAAATCTGTTATTTTCTGTTTAAATCCTTACAGGTATGCCGGATGATCACAGCGGCGATCAGGAAGGTGAGAATGTCCGCCGCGGGGAAGGAGTACAGCAGACCGTCCAGGCCGAAGAAAAGCCGCAGAATGATGGGGAGAGCAACGCCCAGAATGATCTCGCGGGTCATGGAAATAATCGTGGAGAGCAGGGCCTTGCCCAAAGCCTGAAGGTAGATAAAGGTACCCTTGTTCACCATGGCCAGAATCATCATGCACAGGTAGACACGGAAGCACTTGATGGCAAAGGTGGTGTAATAAGCGCTCTCGTTGCCCGCGCCGAAGATGCCGATGAGCTGCCTGGGGAAAAGCTCCACGATCAGCGTGGCTGCAAGGCCCACAATGGCCTCCGCCGCCAGCAGATAGCTGAACAGGGTCCTGGCCCGGTCCTTGCGGCCTGCGCCGATATTATAGCCCACCACAGGGATGCAGCCGGCGGCAAGACCAACGGCAATGGAGATGGCGATCTGGAAAAATTTCATGACGATGCCCAGCACGGCCAGAGGGATCTGGGCGTACTCCGGCTGGCCGAAGATCTCGTCCATTGCGCCGTACCTGGTGCACATGTTCTGTACCGCCGCCATGGAGATGACCAGGGAGATCTGGGAGAGGAAGCTGGTGATGCCCAAAACCAGGAAACGCTTCATCAGCCTTGGCCAAAGGCCGAAGCTGCTCTTGCCCAGCTTTACCGCCTTCATGTGGAACAGATACCAGAGGGCGAGCACGGCGGTCAGAATCTGGCCGATGACCGTGGCCACGGCGGCGCCCATCATGCCCCAGCCCAGGGGGAAGATGAAGATGGGGTCAAGGATGATGTTGGTGACTGCCCCGGCCACGGTGGAGAGCATGGCAAATTTGGGGCTGCCGTCGGAGCGGATGATGGGGTTCATGGCCTGACCGAACATGTAGAAGGGAAGGCCCAGGGAGATGCAGAAGAAATATTCCCGGGCGCAGGCATAGGTCTCCGCGTTGACCTTGCCGCCGAAAAGCGTGAGGATAGGCTCTATGAAAATAAGGTATGCAGCCGTCAGCACGACACTGCTGATCAGGCACAGGAGAATGGCGTTGCCGATGCTCCTGTGGGCGTTGTCCTTGTTGTTGGCGCCCAGAGAGATGCTGACAAAGGCGCAGCAGCCGTCACCGATCATCACGGCAATGGAGAGGGCCACTACCGTCAGCGGGAATACCACGGTGTTTGCCGCGTTGCCGTAGGAACCCAGATAGTCGGCGTTGGCGATAAAGATCTGGTCTACAATGTTGTAAAGCGCCGCCACTACCAGGGAAATGATGCAGGGAATGGAATATTTCCGCATCAGCTTGCCGATTTTTTCCGTTTCCAGAAAAGCGTTTGATTTTTGCTCCAAAAGTTTTTCCTCCAGTTCAAAGGCCGACAAAAACGACACAAGCCGGCGTTGTGGTAACAGCATCCTATCAGCCCACGGGAGCCTGTATCGTGTCAGGGTCTTATAAAAAATAAAAAAGCGCGCAGGAAAGCCGGATTTACGCTTTCGCTACACACTTGCCTGTAAACATAGCAAAAATTCACCCCTTTGTCAAGCAAAAAGTTACTGAAAACAACTGCCGGTTGGATTTGACCAAAGGTAAATCCATTGCACCCAACCACAAGTTTTGGTATGATTCAAACAGGATTTGAATCGGAGGAGGTGAGATGATCGGAGAGAATATGGGGGCCCTCAGTGACCAGAGCTGCAGCTTTTATGCCATTATGGGAGAGATCACGGCGGGCACGGTAGTGGTTTTCGTCAATCTCTGCAGCTTTGTCATCGCCCGCGCTTTGCTCCGGGGCAGCACGGTGCTGCTGGCAGACGAGGCCACCGCCGCCCTGGACGCGGAGACCGCCAAAACCGTCACCGATTCCATTTTGAGTCTGGAGGGGCTGACCCGAGTGGTCGTCACCCACCGGCTGGAGCCCTCGGCCCTCAGCCGCTACGACGGCATCATCGTGATGAAAAACGGCCGCGTCAGCGAGCAGGGCAGCTTTGACGGGCTGATGGAGGCGAAAAATCAGTTTTACGCCCTCTTTGTGCTTGCAAACGGCTGAAAAATACGGTATAATTTTCTTTCGGCGGGTAAAAAATTTATCCTGCCGGCGGGAATTTATTTTTCAATTTCTTTACCAAAAAACCTTGACTATTTTTGGTGAATATGCTAAAATTCTCGATTGTGTGGCAGTGGTGCGCCCTTATTGCGCCCATTGCCTGAAAATGGTAAAAAAGCTGTGTTTTCCGGCTTTTTTATATATCGATCACGGAAGAAAGGAGGAAGAAAATGCCCACATTTAACCAGCTGGTGAGAAAAGGCAGAGAGAAGGTTACCTACAAGTCCGCATCTCCCGCAATGCAGAAGGGCCTGAACACCCTGAAGAACAAGGAGACCGACCTGAGCGCACCTCAGAAGAGAGGCGTATGCACCGCAGTGCGTACCTCCACTCCCAAGAAGCCCAACTCCGCTCTGCGTAAGATCGCCCGTGTCCGTCTGACGAACGGTTACGAAGTTACTGCTTACATTCCCGGTATCGGTCATAACCTGCAGGAGCACTCTGTCGTTATGATCCGCGGCGGTCGTGTGAAGGACCTTCCCGGTGTCCGTTACCACATCATCCGCGGCACCCTGGACGCCCAGGGCGTCAACGGTCGTATGCAGGGTCGTTCCAAGTACGGCGCCAAGAGACCCAAGGCCGCAAAGAAGAAGTAATCTCAACCGCAGCGGCAAATTCTGCCCTGTCGTTTATCTATATATTATGTGGATAGACCTCGGGGCGCAACGGACGTATTTTGCGTTCGAGTACCTGTGATTCCATTTTTTTAATGAAGGAGGGAAGCAACGTGCCCAGAAGAGGTAATGTTCCCAAAAGAGAAATTTTGCCCGATCCTGTGTATAACAGCGTGCTGGTGACCAAGCTCATCAACGGTGTTATGCTCGACGGCAAGAAAGGTGTTGCTCAGAAGGTCGTCTATGACGCCTTTGACATCATCAAGGAAAAGTCCGGCAAGGAGCCCCTTGACGCTTTCACTGAGGCCATGAACAATATCATGCCCGCACTGGAAGTCAAGGCCCGCCGTGTCGGCGGCGCCACCTATCAGGTGCCTATCGAAGTAAGACCCGCCCGCCGTCAGACCCTGGCTTTGCGCTGGCTGGTAGGCTATTCCCGCAAGCGCAGCGAAAAGACCATGAAAGAGCGTCTTGCCAACGAAATTCTGGATGCCTGCAACAACACCGGCGCATCTGTCAAGAAGCGCGAGGATATGCACAAGAACGCCGAGGCCAACAAGGCTTTCGCGCACTTCCGCTGGTAATCCGATCAGGAGTTTCCTATGCCCAGAAAATATTCACTTGAGAAAACAAGAAATATCGGTATCATGGCTCACATTGATGCCGGCAAAACCACTACGACCGAGCGTATTCTGTTTTACACCGGCGTCAATTACAAAATAGGTGAGACCCATGAGGGTACCGCTACTATGGACTGGATGGAGCAGGAGCAGGAGAGAGGCATTACCATCACCTCCGCCGCTACCACCTGTTTCTGGCGGGACACCCGCATCAACATCATCGACACCCCGGGCCACGTGGACTTCACCGTTGAGGTCGAGCGCTCCCTGCGAGTGCTGGACGGCAGCGTGACCGTTCTCTGCGCCAAGGGCGGCGTCGAGCCCCAGTCCGAGACTGTCTGGAGACAGGCCGACCACTACCACGTCCCCCGCATGATCTACGTCAACAAGATGGACATCATGGGCGCGGACTTCTACCATGTGCTGGATATGGTCCATGAGAGACTGAAGTGCAACGCCGTTCCCATTCAGCTGCCCATCGGTAAGGAAGAGACCTTCAAGGGCATTGTCGATCTGGTGGATATGAACGCCCGCGTTTTCTACGACGATCTCGGCAAGGACATGCGTACCGAGGAGATTCCCGAGGATATGCGTGAGCTGGCCGCAGAATACCGTGACAAGCTGCTTGACGCAGTATCTGAGTTCGACGATGAGATCGCAGACCTGTATCTCATGGGCGAAGAAGTCCCCGCGGAAAAGATCCGCGCGGCAATCCGGAAGGGCACCGTGGCGGTGAAGATGGTTCCCGTCGTGTGCGGCACTTCCTACAAGAACAAAGGCGTACAGAAGCTGCTGGACGCGATCGTGGACTACATGCCCTCCCCGCTGGATGTTCCCCCCGTGGAAGGCACCAACCCCAAGACCGACGAGATCGAGACCAGACCCGCCGATGACAGCGCACCTTTCTCCGCGCTGGCCTTCAAGATCATGACCGACCCCTATGTGGGACGGCTCAGCTTCTTCCGCGTGTACTCCGGCACCCTGGAGACCGGCAAAACCGTGATGAACTCCACCAAGGGCGTCCGCGAGCGCGTGGGGCGTATTCTGCAGATGCACGCCAACCACAGAGAGGATCTTCAGCAGGTCTGGTCCGGCGATATCGCCGCGGCTGTCGGCCTGAAGAACACCACCACCGGTGACACCCTCTGTGACGAAAAGAACCAGATCATCCTTGAGTCTATGGAGTTCCCCGATCCTGTCATCCGTGTGGCGATCGAGCCCAAGACCAAGGCCGGTCAGGAAAAGATGGCGATTGCCCTTGCTAAGCTGGCTGAGGAAGACCCCACCTTCAAGACCTACACCGATGAAGAGACGGGTCAGACCATCATCGCCGGTATGGGCGAGCTCCATCTGGAAATCATCGTAGACCGCCTGCTGCGCGAATTCAAGGTAGAGGCAAATGTCGGTAAGCCCCAGGTCTCTTATAAGGAAACCATACGGCGCGCCGCCACGGTTGATACCCGTTATTCCCGTCAGACCGGCGGTAAGGGACAGTTTGCCCACGTCAAACTGATGATTGAGCCCAACGAGCCCGGCAAGGGCTATGAGTTCATCAACAAGGTGACCGGCGGCGCTATCCCCAAGGAATTCATCCCCTGTGTGGATCAGGGCATCCAGGGCGCAATGCTCTCCGGTGTTCTGGCCGGATATCAGGTCGTCGATATCAAGGCGACGCTGCTTGACGGCTCTTTCCACGAGGTGGACTCCTCCGAAATGGCGTTCAAGATCTGCGGAAGCATGGCTTTCAAGGAAGCCTGCCAGAAGGCCGATCCTGTGCTGCTTGAGCCGATCATGAAGGTGGTTGTCACCGCGCCCGACGATTATATGGGCGACGTGATGGGCGATATCAACGCACGGCGCGGCCAGATTGTTGGCTCCGACATCCGCAACGGCACCGCCGTTATCGAGAGCAATGTTCCCCTTTCCACCATGTTCGGTTACGCAACCGATCTGCGCAGCAAGACCCAGGGCAGAGCCACCTACAGCATGGAGCCCAGCCACTTTGTTGAGCTGCCCAAGAATTTGCAGGAATCCCTTGTGAAAAGCCGCACGGGTTTCAACAATTAATTTAATCAACACATCAATTTTATCAGGAGGATACAACAATGGCTAAACAGATGTACAACAGAACCAAGCCCCATGTAAACATCGGCACCATCGGCCACATCGACCACGGCAAGACCACCCTTACCGCTGCTATCACCAAGTACCTGGCCCTGCAGGGCAAGGCTGAGTACACTGACTACTCTTCCATCGACAAGGCTCCCGAAGAGAGAGAGCGCGGCATCACCATCAACACCGCTCACGTTGAGTACGAGACCGAGAAGCGTCACTACGCTCACGTCGACTGCCCGGGCCACGCCGACTACATCAAGAACATGATCACCGGCGCTGCTCAGATGGACGGCGCAATCCTGGTTATCGCTGCTTCCGACGGCCCCATGGCTCAGACCCGCGAGCACCTGCTGCTTGCCCGTCAGGTTAACGTTCCCTCCGTTCTGGTCTTCCTGAACAAGTGCGACCAGGTCGACGACGAGGAGCTGCTTGAGCTGGTTGAGATGGAAGTCCGCGAGCTGCTCGACTTCTACGGTTTCCCTGGCGATGACACTCCCATCATCCGCGGTTCTGCTCTGAACGCTCTGGTTTGCGAGTCCAACGACCCCAATGCTCCCGAGTACGCCTGCATCAAGGAGCTCATGGACGCAGTTGACGAGTGGATTCCCACTCCCGACCGTAAGGCTGACCTGCCCTTCCTTATGCCCATCGAGGACGTGTTCACCATCTCCGGCCGCGGCACTGTTGTTACCGGTCGTGTCGAGCGTGGCATTGTCAAGGTTGGCGACAAGGTTGAGATCGTTGGTCTGAAGGAAGAGCGCACCGAGACTACCGTTACCGGTACCGAGATGTTCCACAAGACCCTGGAGTACGCCGAGGCCGGCGACAACGTGGGCTGCCTGCTCCGCGGCATCGACAAGAAGTCCGTTGAGCGTGGTCAGGTTCTGGCTGCACCCAAGTCCATCCACCCCCACACCAAGTTCAAGGGCCAGGTTTACGTCCTGTCCAAGGAAGAGGGCGGCCGTCACACTCCCTTCTTCAACAACTATCGTCCCCAGTTCTACTTCCGTACCACCGACGTTACCGGCGTCATCTCCCTGCCCGAAGGCGTTGAGATGTGCATGCCCGGCGACAACGTCGACATGGACGTGGAGCTGATCACCCCCATCGCCATTGAGAACGGCCTTCGCTTCGCTATCCGCGAGGGCGGCCGTACCGTCGGCTCCGGTGTTGTTATCGGCATCAACGAGTAATTTAAACCTAAAGAAAGACGCTGCTTCGGCAGCGTCTTTTTTAATCTCCGGCAAAGTTGCCTGTCAATCTGGAGGCATCAGGGCTTCCCCTTGAGGGGAAGCTGTCGAGCGAAGCGAGACTGATGAGGTGTGCAGAGGAATACGGAGTGTAATACGATTTTTCGATAAAAAGCAGACACTTTTTATCGAAAAGGCGCTGCTTGAAGCGTCGGCCTTCTGCACTGAAAGTGCAGAAGACGTCTCATGCAGACTCCCATAAAAAGTAGACTTTGTCTGCTTTTTATGGGAGTCTGGTATAACAGAAACATCCGGGATATATCCGGCAAATTCGCGGCATTTTTCCACCTCATCCGGCCCTTCGGGCCACCTTCCCCTCAAGGGGAAGGCATGAAAGAAGCTCTTTATGTTCACGCTCCGCCCCGGCCTCCTTCAGACTTGTGCTTTCCCACAAAATAGTGTATAATCCCATCGATTCTTTCAAAAAGGAGAGAGCCATGAAAAGTCTGAATGATTTTGCGAGAGTTCCTCTCGCCATACTGCCCACGCCCATTCAGAAGCTGGAGAACATCAGCCGGATTCTGGGCACCAATGTGTGGATCAAGCGGGATGATATGACCGGCATCGGTCTGGGGGGCAATAAGGTTCGCAAATTGGAGTTTCTGCTGGCTGAGGCCAAAGCCCAGGGGGCTGAGGTGGTGTTTACCACCGGCGGCGCCCAGTCCAACCACGCCATGCTCACCGCCGCCTGCGCCAAAAAGCTGGGCATGACGCCTATCCTCATTCTGAAGAAGCGGGGCGTCACCGAGCGCAAGGGCAATCAGCTCCTGGAATACCTGATGGACACCGATGTACGCTTTATGGACACCGACAGCTATGACGATATCTATGCCGAAATGGACCGGGTGGGCAAGGAACTGGGCCGGCCCTATTATAAAATCCCCTGCGGCGGCTCCAACGCCCTGGGCGCTCTGGGCTATGTGGCCTGCGTCAAGGAGATTGCCGACAGCGGAATGCATTTTGATTATCTTATCTGCGCCGAGGGCAGCGGCGGTACCCACGCCGGTGTGGCTCTGGGGGCAAAGCTCTTCATGCCCGGCACCCGCACCGTGGGCGTTATGGTGGATTCCGACCCCTTTGACGTCATCACCCCGGGGATCATGCGGGGCGCGGCGGAGCTGCTCCAGGCCGATGTGGAGATCGGGCCCGGAGACGTGCACCTGCTGAACATGTGCGGCCCCGGCTATGCTATTCCCTCCAAAGAGGGAAACGCCGCCATCCGCATGATGGCGGAAAACGAGGGACTGTTCCTTGACCCGGTGTACACCGGCAAGGCTTTTGCGGGGCTTATCAAGCTGGCCAGGGAGGGCACTTTCCGGCCTGAGGACAATGTGCTCTTCCTCTATTCCGGCGGCGCCGGCGGTCTCTTTGCCGTGGATGTGGAGCTTCCCTGATATCATATAGAAATTGCACCCCCCTTGAACGGGAGGTGCAATTTCTCAGCTTGTCAAAAAAGTCCTTACAGGACTTTTTTGACCGCTTCAGCCGCCGAGCGTTTTGAATCCTTCAAAACGCTGCTTCGCTCAAAAAGCTTGAAAAATCAAGCTTTTTTACGGCGGGTTATTGTAATGCGAGGCGGGCCGTGCCCCCACGCGCTCCCCCGCGGCTCTGTTGTCAATGACTGAAGCATAGTTTTTTGACAGTCTCAGAAATTGCACCCCCCTGAACGGGAGGTGCAATTTCTATTTTTGGTGTGGATGAAATACCGGGTGTTCCTCCACGGGATCGGCGGTGGGGTCATTGGGGTCAAGGCCCCGGCGCTGGAGGCGGCGCTTGGTATTGTCCCGCACAAGGCTGTAGATCACCGCCACAAGGGGGATAAAGAAGATCATGCCCAGTATGCCGAAAAGCTTTCCGCCCAGCAGAGCGGCGGCGAGAGTCCATAGCGGCGGCAGGCCCACAGAACTGCCCACCACCCGGGGATAGATGAACTGGTTTTCAATAAACTGTACGCCCTGATAGACCAGAATGCACAAAATCAGCTTGGAGGGCTGACCGATCAGCGTCAGCACAGCGCCCACAAAGCAGGCGGCAAATGCGCCGATATAGGGGACAAAGGCCAGAATGGTCGTGAGCATTGCCACAACCCCCGCATAGGGCAGGCGGAAAACACTGAAAGCGATGAACATCAGCAGACCCAGAATCACAGCCTCCATGCATTGGCCGGAGAGAAAGCGGGTAAAGGTATTCTGAATCAGCGAGCAGATCTGGCAGAAGCGGTCAGCGTGGCTGCGGCGCAGATGGGCATAGATCAGCATTTTGCTCTGCCGCTTCAGATCGTCCTTATCCAGCAGCACATAGGAGCCGATAATGATGGTAAAGACCGCCGTGGTCACGCCGGAAATGGTCGTTGTGGCCACAGTGACCGCCGAGCCCAGCACGGAGCCGGCACCGCTGAGGGCACTCTGGAGCAGCTTGCCGAAATCCAGCCCGGCGAGAGCCTGATCCACGGCGCTGTTGATGGCGTCCGTGTCCACATTCCAGCTGCGCAGAACGGCCATCCACTCCGGCCATTTTTCCTTTACGGTGGTGCTGATGCTCTTCACGGAATTGACGATTTCCGGCACCGCCACCAGACCCACCAGGGCAATCACCAGCACCAGACACAGATAGGTGAGCACCAGACTCAGCGCGTTCAGCGCGCCGCTGCCCGGCTTTCTCTTCGCTTTGGAAAACAGCCGCTCCAGACCGCGGCGTATGCCGTTCATGGGCACACTGAGCACAAAGGCCAGCACAAGCCCGGCCAGCACGGGCAGCAGCAGCCCGACCAGCCAGCCGAGAAAGTCCTTGATGATGTTGAGATTGGTGACGGCGGCGAACATGGCCACGCCGCAGGCGATCAGCAACAGGTTTTGTCGGGTCTTTTTGTCCATTTTTTCTCCTGCCGGGAACCTGCCCGGGCTTTAAAGGATATAGGATAGGCGATGGCGCACAGGGGCAGCGCCGCGAGGATATCCAGCACCGAGTGCTGCTTGACAAACACGGTGGACACAGAGATCAGGGCCGCCGTCAGCGTGAAGGCCCGTTTCCAGCCCCTGGAGCGAAAGGCAGGGGTGTTCCGGGCGGCAAACATCACCGCCAGAGAGCCGATCACATGGATAGAGGGGCAGACGTTGGTGTCTGTATCAAAGCGGTAAAACCAGGCCATGAAGCGGGTCAGAATATTGTCCCGTTCAAAGCTTTTGGGGCGCAGCTGCTGGCAGTTGGGAAAGATGAAATAGACCAGCAGCGCCGCTGTGTATGTAATGATGATGAATTTCATCATCCGGGAGAAACACTCCGTGTCATAGAAGAAGGTGTAGACCAGCATCCCAGTGAGAAACACGAACCAGAACAGATAGGGGAGCAGAAACAGTTCACTGAAGGGGATCAGGTCGTCCAGGGCGCAGTGCATGCTGTAATAGGCCACGGGCTGATAAAAGCGCTCCACAAACAGAAACAGCAGCCCATAGACCGGCCAGTACAGCAGCAGCTTCACATGCCTGAACTCCGGCGAATTCAGGTTGGAGAGACGGAGCTTTCTGTAATCTGTGACAGGTTTTTTCATTTTATTCTATCCCTTCTTTTTCACC
>JALFOM010000034.1 GCA_022782265.1 Clostridiales bacterium
TTTGTCACATGTACCGCGTAAACGCTCATGCACGCGCAAATCAGGCAGACGGAAAACAGGAACATATCCGCACGTTGGAAAAAAGTTTTTATGTAGGGAGTGATTTTCTTTATGAGAAGCACCGCCTTTCGGGAAAAAAGCTGTGATATCGACAAAATGCGATTTTCATTCGGAGGATATTTTATCACATAATTGCTCTTTACGCAATGGCCTGAGCAGTGGTATAATATGAAAGGTTTTTGAACAAGGAGCGGATAACTTGACTTATATCAGCAAAAGCGAGCAGGAGACGGAGCGCATCGGCAGCGAATTTGCCGCCTCACTCCCCGGCGGCACGGTGGTTGCCATGTACGGGGATCTGGGTGCGGGCAAGACCGCCTTTGTCCGGGGCATGGCCCGGGGCATGGGGCTTGACTGCCGGGTGTCCAGCCCTACTTTTACCATCGTAAACGAATATCTGGGACAGCGGGAGCTGATCCATTTCGACATGTACCGCCTGTCCGACGCGGACGAGCTGTTCGACATCGGCTGGGAGGACTATCTGAACCGGGGCGCGGTCTGCGCCGTGGAGTGGAGCGAGAAGGTGCAGGACGCCTTTTTCGGCGACGAGATCACCGTGCGCATCGAAAAGCTCTCCGACACGGAGCGGAAGATCACCATTGAGGAGGCCAAAACATGCTGATCCTTGCCTTTGAGTCCTCGGCGAAGGCGGCCTCCGTGGCCCTCTGCCGGGACGGTCATCTCCTCAGCCAGTACAGCCAGTGCAGCGGTCTTACCCACAGCCGCACGCTGCTGCCCATGGCGGAGGATATGCTGAAAAACGCGGAGCTGGCGCTTCAGGACGTGGACCTGATCGCCGTGGCCCACGGCCCCGGCTCCTTTACCGGGATCAGAATCGGCGTGTCCACGGTGAAGGGTCTGGCCTGGGCCGGAGACAAGCCCTGTGTGGGTGTGTCCACGCTGGAGGCCATGGCCTGGCACGGGCTTGCCGCCGGGGGCTATGTCTGTCCGGTCATGGACGCCCGGCGCAGTCAGGTGTATAACGCCCTGTTTGAAATAAAGGACGGGCGGCCCCAAAGGCTGTGCCCTGACAGACCCATCGCCCTTGCGGAGCTGGCGGAGGACGTGAAAAAGCTGGACGCGCCGGTCTTTCTGGTGGGCGACGGTGCGGCCATAACCAGGGCTTTCTTTGACGCCCAGGGTATCCCCTGCCGCGTGGCTCCGGAGAATCTGCTCTGGCAGGACGCCTGGGGCGTGGCCATGGCGGCCCTGGACAAGGAGCCGGGAAACGCGGACAGTCTGCTGCCGGTATACCTCCGTCTGTCCCAGGCGGAGCGGGAGCGGCAGGAAAAGCTGAACGCGGAGCAACATGCAAATTCTTAATATATTCATATAAAGGAGACGAAATATGAGCAAAGTATGCGTATTTGACCATCCCCTTATCCAGCACAAGCTGTCCATTCTGAGAGACGAGCGCACCAGCGTGAAGGAGTTTCGCGAGCTGATCTCCGAGATTGCCATGCTGATGTGCTATGAGGCCACCCGGGACCTTCCCGTGGAAGAGGTGGAGGTCAAAACCCCCGTGGCCGTTGCAAAGTGCCGCCGCATTGCCGGCAAGAAGCTGGCTGTGGTCCCCATTCTCCGCGCCGGTCTTGGCATGGTGGACGGCATGGTGAGCATGATGCCCAACGTGAAGGTGGGCCATGTGGGCCTGTTCCGTGATCCCCAGACCCTGGAGCCGGTGAAATACTACTTCAAGATGCCCCCCGACATTCAGGAGAGAGACGTTATCGTTGTTGACCCCATGCTGGCCACCGGCGGCTCCGCCTCTGCGGCCATCCAGTTTCTGAAGGACGACGGCGTGAAGCACATCAAGCTGATGAGCATCATCGGCGCGCCCGAGGGCGTTGAGCGTATGCAGAAGGACCACCCGGATGTGGACATCTTTGTGGCCGCGCTGGACGACCATCTGAACGAGCACGGCTACATTGTTCCCGGCCTTGGCGACGCGGGCGACCGCATTTTCGGCACAAAGTAAGCCATACGATAAAATACCCGCAGGAATCGCTTCCTGCGGGTATTTTAATTTATGGGGCCTTGCACAGGCGGCGGGACTTTATCCCTTCCAATCCATAACCTGTTCACTGAGCCAGTCGCACCAGGCCTCCACGCCCTCTCCGGTTTTGGCGCTGATGGGGAAGATCCGGATATCGGGATTGCGCCGGCGGCTGAAGCCGATCACCTTGTCCATGTCAAAGTCGAAATAGGGCAGCACGTCGATCTTGTTGATGATCAGCGCGTCGCAGACGGAGAACATCAGAGGATATTTCAGGGGCTTATCGTGCCCTTCAGGGACGGAGAGAATCATGGCGTTTTTCACCGCCCCGGTGTCGAACTCCGCCGGACAGACCAGATTGCCCACGTTCTCCAGCACTACCAGGTCAAGCCCCTCTGTTCCCATCTCCTCCAGCCCCTGGCGGCTCATCCCGGCATCCAGATGGCACATGCCGCCGGTGTGGAGCTGAATGGTCCGAACGCCGGTCTCCGCAATGGTTTTGGCGTCTACGCTGGAGTCAATGTCCGCCTCCATGATCCCCATGCGGTATTTCCCTGCAAGGGTGTCGATGGTTCTCAACAGCGTGGTGGTCTTGCCGCTGCCCGGCGAGGACATCAGATTCAAAAAGAAGGTCTTTTCTTTCTTCAGCTCGGCGCGGAGCTTATCCGCCTCCCGGTCGTTGTTTTCAAAAACGCTTTGCTTGATCTCGTAAACCTGAAAGCTGCGCATTATTTCTGTCACCCCTCTGCGTCAAAGATACAGCTCAGCGAGCTTTTCCTTTGAACACTCCTTCTTTATGGCCATGGATGCTATTCCCACCATGATTCCGCTGACGGTTCTTGCCTGCTTGGGGCACTGCGCCACGCAGCGCATACAGGAGATGCAGCGGCTCTTGTCCGTGCTCTTTCCGTCGGCAGAGATGGCCTTCACGGGACAGGCGGCGGCACATTTGCCGCAGCTGATGCAGGCTTTGCCTGTCTTGGGCACAAGCCCCGCTCCCCCGCTTTTCTTATAGGGACGGTTTCCCGGTATCGCGGGGGCGCCGGTCTTCCCTTCATTCACAGCCCTGGCAATCCTGACGCCGAAGTCCTTCAGCTGCCCGGCATCTTTTTCATCGGGCCGGCCGGCGGCAAATTTGCGGATAATGGAATGTTCGGCCACTTCGGCCACCGCGGCAATAACCTGAAAGCCCGCCGCATTCGCAGCGTCCTCCATCTCCGCAAGGGTATCCTCATAGGCCCGGTTGCCGTAAACGCAGAGGAGCACGCACTTTGCGCCGCAGCCCTTTATCTCTTTCAGGCGGCTGATCGCCACGGCCGGGGCGCGTCCGCCGTAGGAGGGCATGGCGATCACGGCCAGGTCTTCCGCGGATAGTTTCACAGCGGAAAAATCCTTTTCGGCGTTGCACAGGTCAAGGGTCTCCGCCTCTCCCAAACCGCTCAGAAGAGCACGGGCTGCCTTTTCTGTTCCGCCGGTGGGGCTGAATTGTATATTCCAATATTTTTTCATTGTTTTCCCTCCTGAGCATCTGTGAAGTGGTCACAGCTTTAACGATGTTATATCACAGTAAAAATCAAATTACAATAGTTTTTTCGGTTTTTCCTGTTCCCGGACAATGCCCCTTGCCCTTTTGCGGCAAACTGTGGTATCATATGCAGCGTCAGGCCATTTACCGGGTCTGTAAAGGAGGAGCTATGGCATTTGATCAATTGAAAACTCCCTCTGTCAGGGAGACCTTTGTCCGGGATATTGAAAACAAGATCCTCTCCGGCGAACTGAAAATCGGAGAAAAGCTGCCTCCCGCCAGAGCGCTCTGCGGCCTGATGGGCGTGAGCCTCACCATTGTCAACGCTGGGGTCAGCGAGCTTGTGTCCAAGGGTTTTCTTGAGGTAAAGCCCCGGCACGGCACCTATGTTGCCGATTACAAAAAGCTGGGCAACACGGAGACCCTCGTAGCCATGATGCGCTACAACGGCGGAAAACTGAACAGCCACGATATCCGTTCCTTCTGCGAGACCCGCATTGCTCTGGATCCCTTTGTGGCGGAGCTTACCATAAGGAGGGCCAGCGATCAGGCGCTGGACGACCTGGGCCTGCTTGTGGAGCAGGTCCGCAGTGCGGAGGGCACTGAGGAGCTTTGCCGTAAAACCGTGGACTTTTACCGCCAGCTCTATTCCCTTAGTGACAACTCTGTCGTGACGCTGCTGTATAACTCTACCGTAGAGCCCCAGCTTGGCATGTACGCCCTCTTTGTCAGGAAAAACGGCGCGGACTACGTGAAAAACGCCGTGGAGGAGATATACCGCCATGTGAAGGCCAGGGACATCGAAGGGGCGAAACGCAGTATTGTTGCAATTCAGCGCCTGCCTCTGGAGGGAGACACCTCCATAATTGAAGAATAGTATAACATCCAACTGTCAGGCTTCGGTCTGACAGTTTTCTTTTTTCCCAAAATAACTTGTTGCATTTCTGACAAGCTCATGCTACATTTTCTGTGACCACTTCACAACTTCACATTGGTACAGGAAAGGAGCGCGCAATGAGAGAGATCATTGTAAAACTGGCAAAGCACATCACCGACTGCATGGATGTCAAGCTGGGGCAGACCAAAATGGACGAGAGCCGCCCGGAATACTGGATGCTGGACGCCATTCTCACCGACGAGATGGCCGAGCTGATGCTGAAAATGAAGGTGCGCAAGCCCTACACCCCGGCGGAGCTGGCAAAGAAGCTGAAATGGGACGAGGCCAGAGTTCAGGCGTTGCTGGACGAGCTGGCCCAGACCGGCATTGTGGAGTATAACTGGCACAATGCGGATCGCCACAAGCAGTATGTTATCCCCGTGTTCGTTGTGGGCAGCGCGGAGAACCTGATGTTCAATGAGAAGCTGAAGGCCGCCCATCCCGAGGTGGGTGAGTTCTCCTATCAGATGTCTTATCTGCCCCTGACCACCATCTCCCACATGGTGCCTCCCGGCGGCGCGGGCCTGGGCTTCCATGTGATTCCCGTGGAAAAGGCCATCCCCAAGGAGAGTCAGGCCCTGGATATTGAGCATATCTCTTACTGGCTGGACAAGTACAAGGACCGCTTTGCCCTGGCCCCCTGCCAGTGCCGCATGGCCATGATCTCCAAGGATCAGGGCTGCGGCGAGATTGAGGACGACTGCTGCATTCTGGTGGGCGACTACGCCCAGTATCTCGTTGAGACCGGCAAGGCCAGAGCCGCCAGCTACCAGGAGGTTCTGGATGTTTTGCAGCGGGCGGAGGACTGCGGCTATATGCACCAGATCACCAACGGCGAGGGGCCGGATGAGATCTTCGGCATCTGCAACTGCACCGTAGGCTCCTGCTTTGGCCTGCGCTGCTCTCAGCTTTTCAATAACCCCAACCTCTCCGCCTCCACTTTCCGGGCAGAGGTCACGAAGGAAAACTGCGTGGCCTGCGGCAAGTGCGTGGAGGTCTGCCCCTCAGGCGCGGCCAAGCTGGGCCAGAAGCTCTGCGGCAAGGACGGGCCTGTCAGCTATCCCAGACAGCCCCTGCCCGACGAGACACCCGGCTGGGGCAAGCACATGTGGAACTATAACTACCGGGACGACAACCAGAAAAACTGCTATGACGCCGGCACCGCCCCCTGCAAGACCGCCTGCCCGGCCCACATCGCCATTCAGGGCTACATAAAGATGGCCGCCGAGGGGCGCTATGACGAGGCGTTGGCTCTCATCAAGCAGGATAACCCCTTCCCCGCCGTCTGCGGCAGCATCTGCAACAAGCGCTGCGAGGACGCCTGCACCCGCGGGCTGATCGACGCGCCGGTGTCCATCGACGAGATCAAGAAATTCATCGCCGGCCGGGAGCTGGAAGCGGAGCACCGCTACATCCCCACCAAGAACCGGCACAAAGGCTCCGGTGAGGACTTCAAAGAGAAGATCGCCGTCATCGGCGCCGGGCCCGCCGGTATGACCTGCGCCTATTTTCTGGCCAACATGAGCTACCCGGTCACCGTATTCGATAAAGATCCCATCCCCGGCGGCATGCTCACCAAGGGCATCCCCAACTTCCGTCTGGAAAAGGACGTGGTGAACGCCGAGATCGAAGTGCTGAAGGAGATGGGCGTGGAGTTTCGCTGCGGCGTGGAGGTGGGTAAGGATGTGACCATCCAGGAGCTTCGCCGGCAGGGCTATAAGGCCTTTTATGTGGCCATCGGCCTGCAGGACGGTATCAGGGTCAACGTGGAAGGCGAGGACCT
>JALFOM010000069.1 GCA_022782265.1 Clostridiales bacterium
GTTGTCAAGCGCACTGCTGACAACATCCAGCTGGGGCTCGGAAAAGACGGTCTTTACCGCGTAGTCAAAAAGCTCCCGGGAAATATTCTCCACGTCGTAGCGGTTCAGGATGCGCACATTCTCAATGCTCTCAATGCGCAGCAGATTACGGATATCCTCGCAGAGGCTCTTCGCCTCGTTGGCAAGCTCCTTTTTCTTTTCAACAAATACACGATATACCATTCACTTGACCTCCCCGCAGGCTTTCATTGCTCTTGCGCCGATATCCCGGCGGTAATAAGCGTTGTCAAAATGTACCCCTTCGGCCAGACGGTAGGCCTGACGGATGGCCTCCGCCAGCGTGTCCGCCACGGCGGTGGTTCCGGTGACCCGTCCGCCGGCGGTCAGAAGCTTTCCGTCCGTCAACTTTGCCCCGGCCACATAGGTGTGCTCTGCGGCCTCCTCTGTCATGGTCAGCACAAAGCCCTTTTCATAGGAGAGGGGGTAGCCTGCGGAGGCTTTGATCACGCAGCAGGCGGACTTATCGCTGAACTTCACTTCCGTCCGGGCAAGCGTTCCGTTAGTGGTGGCCTGCATGATGGTGAGCAGGTCCGTCTCCAGCAGGGGCAGCACCACCTGAGTCTCCGGGTCACCGAAGCGGCAGTTATACTCAATGACCTTGGGGCCGTCTTTGGTAATCATCAAGCCGAAATACAGGCAGCCCTTAAAGGTTCTGCCCTCTTCCTCCATGGCGCGGATGGTGGGCAGGAAGATCTCCTCCATGCAGCGCCGGGCCACTTCAGGCGTGTAATAGGGGTTGGGAGCTATGGTGCCCATGCCGCCGGTGTTCAGGCCGGTATCATTGTCCCCCGCCCGCTTGTGGTCCATGGAGGACACCATGGGGACCACGGTCTTGCCGTCGGTAAAGGACAGCACGGAGACCTCCGGGCCTTCCAGAAACTCCTCGATGACCACGGTGGAGCCGCTCTTGCCGAACTTGGCGTTGGCCATCATGTCGGTGACGGCCTCTTTGGCCTCCTCCCGGGTCTGGGCGATGATGACGCCCTTGCCCAGGGCCAGACCGTCGGCCTTCACCACGGTGGGGATGGGCGCGGTGTCCAGATAATCAAGCGCCTGGGAAAGCTCGGTAAAGATTTCGTATTTTGCGGTGGGTATGCCGTATTTTTTCATCAGGTCCTTGGCAAAGGCCTTGCTGCCCTCGATGATGGCGGCGGCCTTGTTGGGGCCGAAGCAGGAAATTCCGGCCTCGTTCAGCGCGTCCACCGCACCCAGCACCAGCGGGTCGTCAGGGGCGACCACCGCGTAGTCTATCCCGTGCTCCAGGGCGAATTTGACAATGCCCTCAATATCCGTCGCGCCGATGGGCACACAGGTGGCGTCTGCGGCAATGCCGCCGTTGCCGGGAAGGGCGTAAATTGCCTGAACCTCAGGGTTCTCTTTCAGTTTTTTGATGATGGCGTGCTCACGGCCGCCGCCGCCTACCACAAGAAGCTTCATCTCTCTGCCTCCTATCAATGGTGGAACAGGCGCATGTGGGTGAAGGCCATCACCATGCCGTATTTGTTGCAGCAGTCGATCACCAGATCGTCCCGGATGGAGCCGCCGGGCTGGGCCACGAAGCTGACGCCGCTGCGGTATGCCCGCTCGATATTGTCGGAGAAGGGGAAAAAGGCGTCGGAGCCCAGGGCCACGCCGTGGATCCCGGAAAGGTATTCCGCCGCTTCCTCCGCCGTCAGCGGCTCGGGGCGGGTGGTGAAGTATTTCTGCCAGTTGCCCTCGGCGCATACGTCCTCCTCGTTTTTGTTGATATAGCCGTCGATCACGTTGTCCCGGTCGGCCCGGCCCAGGGTGGGCAGGAAGGGCAGGTTCAGCACCTTGTCGCACTGGCGGAGCTGCCAGGTGTCGGCCTTGCCGCCGGCCAGGCGGGTGCAGTGGATGCGGGACTGCTGTCCGGCCCCCACGCCGATGGCCTGTCCGTCCACTGCGTAGCAGACAGAGTTGGACTGGGTGTATTTCAACGTAATGAGAGCCACGATCAGGTCCCGGCGGGCAGCTTCAGGCAGGTCCTTATTCTCGGTAACGATCTCGTCCAGAAGGGCGTTATTGATCTTAAAGTTGTTTCTGCCCTGCTCAAAGGTGATGCCGAAGACCTGCTTGTGCTCCTGCTCCTCCGGCACATAGTCCGGGTCGATCTTCACAATGTTATAATTCCCGTTTCTCTTGGATTTGAGAATTTCCAGGGCCTCCGGCTCGTAGCCGGGGGCGATGATGCCGTCGGACACTTCCCGCTTGATAAGGGTGGCGGTGGTCACATCGCACACGTCGGAGAGGGCCACCCAGTCGCCGAAGGAGCACATGCGGTCGGTGCCTCTGGCTCTGGCGTAGGCGCAGGCCAGGGGGGACTGGTCAAGGCCCTCGATATCGTCCACAAAGCAGGCCCGCTTCAGCTTTTCGGGCAGGGGCAGGCCGCAGGCCGCGCTGGTGGGGCTGACATGCTTGAAGGAGGTGGCGCAGGGCAGGCCGGTGGCCTCTTTCAGCTCCCTGACCAGCTGCCAGGAGTTGAAGGCGTCCAGGAAGTTGATGTATCCGGGCCGGCCGGAGAGGATCTCAATAGGCAGTTCACTGCCGTTATCCATGTAGATGCGGGCGGGCTTCTGGTTGGGGTTGCAGCCGTACTTCAGTTCAAATTCCTTCATGGTTCAGCCTCCGTTCAATGATTTTTGTTGATGAGCCGGTTTTCCACCGCGCCGGTTTTCAGGTCCACCGTGCGCACATACAGAGAGATGCGGTTATTTTCGTCCAGGCTGTTCCAGAGCCGGCGGGTAAATTCCTCCGCGTCGTCCGGGATGGCCATGCGCTCCGGCTCGCCCTGGAAGGTGGGGATGGGGCTTCCGTCGCACACATAGGTGTGGATAAAATGTCCCAGACCCGGCAGGGCGGGATAGGAGAACAGGTAGCGGTTACAGGCTGTGCCCTCCGGGTCCGCGCTTTTGAGAATGCTCATCTGATAGGTAAAATCGTTGTTGTCAAAGTTCAGTATACCGCTGATGCGGGGGGTGAGATTGGGGGCGTCCGGCTCAAACTGACGGCTCTCCAGCGCCTGGCCGAAGCTCTTACCCGCTGCCAAGCCATTATAAATGGTGTCGGTCTGGTCGCCGTTGGTGACGATGAGCTTATTGTCAAAGCTCCGCATAGCGGCGTAGATAATCAGGGAGGGGTCAGCCACCTTGCTCTCATCGAAGGGGCGGGTGTAGAGCACGCCGTCCTCCTCGGCGAACACGCGGTTGCGGCTGTTTTCGCTGCGGCCCATGATAAAATAGGCGATCACAGCCTTGGAGGCGTCCGGGGTCTTGCCGATGACGATGCCCCGGCCCACATAGGAATTGCCCTGGATCAGCTCCTCAGGGGTATTTATCTTATAAATGTCCATCTGACCTTTCCTTTCCGTCTTGCTTTTTTCGTCTCTGATGCGCTTTGCCACAAGCTGGGCCGCCTGGGGCAGGAGCTGCCATTCCGCCTGCTCCATCACCCGGCGCTGAAGGACCTCCGGCGTGTCTCCCGGCAGGATGTCCACCGCCTTCTGGAGAATGATCTGTCCCCCGTCGGGCACCTCATTCACATAGTGCACCGTGGCCCCCGTGACCTTGACGCCGTAGCGCAGCGCCGCCTCGTGTACCCGCAGGCCGTAGTAGCCCTTGCCGCAGAAGGAGGGGATCAGAGAGGGGTGGACATTGATGATGCGCTTTTCCCACCTTGCAGTAAAGTCCGCGCTGAGGATGCTCATAAAGCCCGCCAGGACGATCATCTCTATCCCGGCCTTTTCCAGCTCCCGGCTGATGGCCGCTTCAAACTCCGCCTGGGAAGCGCTGTCCTTCCGGCTTACGGTGACGGAGCTGACGCCCGCCTTCTCCGCCCTTTGCAGGGCATAGGCCCCGGGATTGCTGGAGAGGACAAGGACAATCTGACCGTCCTGCAGCTTTCCCTCCGCCTGGGCGTCCAGCAGAGCCTGGAGATTGGTGCCGCCGCCGGACACAAACACAGCAATTTTCGTTTTCAGCATATCTGCACCTTGTCTTCGCTCTCCACGATGCTGCCGATGATGTAGGCGTCCTCGCCGTTTGCTCTCAGCACCTGAAGGGCCGTGTCCGCATCCTCTGCCGCCACGACTACGCTCATGCCCACGCCCATATTGAAGGTGTTGAACATGTCCCGCTCGGGGATATTGCCCTTTTTGGCGATCAGGTCAAATATGGGCAGCACGCGCACGGCGCTCTTTTCTATCCTTGCGCCCAGACCCTGGGGGATGCTGCGGGGGATATTTTCGTAAAAACCGCCGCCGGTGATATGGGAGACGCCCTTGACCTTCACGGCCTCGAAAAGGGCCAGCATGGGCTTGACATAGATTCTGGTGGGGGTCAGCAAAGTCTCGCCGATGCTCTTGCCGCCAAGCTCAGCAACAGGGCTTTTGATGTCGCTGTTTTCCACGTCGAACACCTTGCGCACCAGAGAGAAGCCGTTGGAGTGAACGCCGCTGGAGGGCAGGGCGATCACCGCGTCGCCGGGGCGCATGGCGGAGTTATCCAGCACCTTGCACTTGTCCACAACGCCCACGGAGAAGCCCGCCAGGTCGTACTCGTCCACAGGGTAAAAGCCAGGCATCTCGGCGGTCTCGCCGCCGATCAGGGCAGCGCCGCTCTGCACGCAGCCCTCGGCCACGCCGGAGACGATCTGGGCGATGCGCTCCGGCTCATTTTTGCCGCAGGCGATGTAGTCCAGGAAAAACAGGGGCTTTGCGCCGCAGCAGATGATATCGTTGACGCACATGGCCACGCAGTCAATGCCCACGGTGTCGTGCTTATCCATCAGGAAGGCCAGCTTCAGCTTGGTGCCCACGCCGTCGGTGCCGCTGACCAGGACAGGCCGCTCCATGCCCTTCACATCCAGCTCAAACAGGCCGCCGAAGCCGCCCACGTCAGAGCAGACGCCGGAGGTCAGGGTGCGGGCAATATGGGTCTTCATCAGCTCCACGGCTTTGTAGCCGGCTTCAATATCCACACCGGCAGCGGCGTAGGAGGCGGAATGACTTTTGCTCATCGTTGGATCCTCACTCTCTCAATTTTTTATTTGTTGTTAATGGCAGCGTCCTTTTTCAAAGCGGCGGCAGTACCGTCGGCGCGGAACTTTTCCAGCTTTGCGGAAAGCTCCTCATCGCTAAGCGCCAAAATTTCCACCGCCAGAACGGCGGCGTTCTTGGCCCCGTCGATGGCCACGGTGGCCACGGGGATGCCGGAGGGCATCTGCACGGTGGACAGCAGCGCGTCCAGACCGCCCAGCTGCTCGGACTTGATGGGGATACCGATCACGGGCAGGGTGGTCCCGGCGGCCATGGCCCCCGCCAGATGGGCCGCCATTCCGGCGGCGGCAATGATCACGCCAAAGCCCTTTTCCTTTGCGGTGGTGCTGAATTCTCTGGCCTCCACGGGGGTACGGTGGGCGGAGTAGATATGGATCTCATAGGGTACGCCGAAATCGCTGAGTACGTCAGCCGCTTTCTGAACCACCGGCAGATCGCTGTCGCTGCCCATAATGATACCTACTTTTTTCATTGCTTTTCCTCCTTAAAAAATGAAAAATGGGAGAACCATTTACCCGGAAGGTAAAAGTACGCCCAGACGGTCGGCAAAACACGGTTACTTGGTCCATGTGGTGCTCCACTTCAATCCGTCAGGGCCAAATAATCTCTTTCAATTCCAGTGATAAGATACCACGTTTACCGCGTTTCTGTCAAGAATCAGCAAATTTTCCGCGAGACATTTTTCACGAAAAACCCTGAAGATTTTTGTGCAAAAAGGACATGCTGATTCTGTATTATTTGCATTTGTTGTTGCAGCGGTCACAGCCGCAGGAGCAGCCCCCGCCCCGCTTTTTCTTTTTCCGTACGGCCCGGACAGCCAGCAAAACGCAGGCGGCCAGGACCGCAAGCACAATGATATCCGCAAGATTCATAACAAACTCCCGATCTGAAATACCAGGCAGGCCATTACCCAGGCCACAGCGCACTGCATGAACACCACGCCCAGGGTCTTCACGCCGGAGCCCAGCTCCCGCTTGATGGTGGCCACCGCCGCCACGCAGGGGGTATAGAGCAGGGTGAACACTAAAAAGCTCACTGCAGAAAGGGGCGTGAACACAGCACTCAGCGCGCCGCCCAGCTCCGCCATGCTGGTGTTGAGCAGCACCGCCAGGGTGGAGACCACGGCCTCTTTCGCCGTAAAGCCGGAGATCAGCGCCGTGACCATGCGCCAGTCGGCAAAGCCCAGGGGCGCAAAGATAGGCGCGATCCACTGGCCCACCATGGCCAGCAGGCTGTCCGCGCTGTCCGCCACCACGTTGAGCCGGGTATCGAAGGTCTGCAAAAACCAGATGATGATGGTGGCCATAAAGATAATGGTAAAGGCCCGCTCCAGAAAGTCCCTGGCCTTTTCCCACAGCAGCAGCCCCACGCTTCTGACCGAGGGCATACGGTAGTTGGGAAGCTCCATGACGAAGGGCACAGGCTGGCCCCGGAAGGCGGTGTTTTTCAGAATCAGCGCCACCAGTATGCCCACGATAATTCCGGTGACATACAGCCCGATCATGGCAAGGGCGCTGTTATCGGGGAAAAAGGCCGCGGCAAACACGGCGTAGATGGGGATCTTGGCCGAGCAGCTCATGTAAGGGGTCAGCAGGATGGTCATCTTCCTGTCCCTGTCGGAGGAGACGGTGCGCGTGGCCATAATGGCCGGCACGGAGCAGCCAAAGCCGATGAGCATGGGCACAAAGCTCCGCCCGGAAAGGCCGATCTTTCTTAAAAGCTTATCCATAACGAAGGCCACACGGGCCATATAGCCGGTGTCTTCCAGAATGGAGAGAAAGAAAAACAGGGTGACGATGATGGGCAGGAAGGACAGCACACTGCCAACGCCGGCGAAAATGCCGTCTATAATCAGGCTATGTACCACCGGGTTGATGCCGTATTCGCCCAGGGCCCAGTCCACCAGGGTGGTGAGCCTGTCGATGCCCAGGCTGAGCAAGTCCGACAGTCCCTGGCCGATGAGGTTGAAGGTCAGATAAAACACCAGAAACATCACCGCGAAGAACACCGGCAGAGCGGTAAATTTTCCGGTGAGGATCCGGTCCATCTTCATGGAGCGCCGGTGCTCCTTGCTCTCGTGGCACTTGACCACGGAGAGGGCCACCACCTTTTCAATAAAGGTGTAGCGCATGTCAGCCAGAGCGGCGTTCCGGTCAAGGCCGGTCTCGTTTTCCATCTCCACGATGCAGTGCTCGATCAGCTCGATCTCGTTCTGGTCCAGCTCCAGCCGCTTTACAATATCCGGGTCGTCCTCAATGAGCTTTGCCGTGCAGAAGCGGGAGGATATGCCCAGCTTGTCGGCGTGGTCCTGGATCAGGTGGATCACCGCGTGGATGCAGCGGTGGACCGGGGAGCTATCGGCGCAGAAGTCCGTGACCCGGGGCAGGGCCTTTTTCCGGGCGGTGGTGATGGCCTGGTCAATGAGCTCAGAGACGCCCTCGCCCTTGGCTGCGCTGATGGGCACCACGGGAATACCCAGGGCCTCGCTCATTTTCTTCACATCCACTGTGCCGCCGTTGGCGTGTACCTCGTCCATCATGTTCAGCGCCAGCACCATGGGCACCTTCAGCTCCAGAAGCTGTAAGGTCAGGTACAGGTTTCGCTCGATATTGGTGGCGTCCACGATGTTGATGATGCCGTCGGGCTTCTGGTTGATGATGAAGTCCCGGGAGACGATCTCCTCCTGGGTGTAGGGGCGCAGAGAGTATATGCCGGGCAGGTCCACCACGGAGCAGTCCTTCTGCCCCTTGATCTCGCCCATTTTCTGGTCCACGGTGACGCCGGGGAAGTTGCCCACATGCTGGTTGGAGCCGGTGAGGGCATTGAAGAGGGTGGTTTTTCCGCAGTTCTGGTTTCCGGCCAGGGCAAAAATCATTTCCCGCTCCCCTCCTCCAGCTCAATTTTTCTTGCGTCCTCCAGCCTGAGCGTCAGCTCATAGCCCCGGACCCGGATCTCAATAGGGTCGCCCATGGGGGCGATCTTCTGCAGAGTGACTTGGGTACGGGGGATCAGCCCCATATCAAGCAGACGGCAGCGGAGCGCGCCGCTTCCGCCCACGGTCCTGATGACCGCGCTGCTGCCCACAGCAAGCTTATCCAATGTCATTTTCTGTCCTCCGTTCCAGATAGTTAGCCTTATGCAACCAGAATATTAGCACCGGCTAACCATCCTGTCAATAGATCAGCTCTGAAGAAAATGAAAACAGCCCATCAATCATTACGAAAAACTCCCCGGAAAAATACCGGGGAGTTTCAGGTCGTTTGTCCATATGCTCTTCTCTGTCTGTATTCTATTTAAAGCAGTGTGGAGATGGCTTTGGAGAGGATCCCTCTCAGCTTCATGCCGGTCTTCATGTTTTTCACATCCTCCAATGTGACCCGATGGCATTTCGTCAGGGTATCGGCGAAATCCGCCTCGATATCCGCGATGCAGGGGCTATCCGCCATATAGGCCGCGCACTCAAAATGGTGGTACAGGCTGCGGTAATCCAGATTGATGGTGCCCACAACGGCTTTTTTGTCATCGCTGCTGAACACCTTCGCATGGACAAAGCCCGGCGTATACTCATAGATTTTCACGCCCGCCCGGATCAGGGAGGCATAGTGGGTTTTGGCCAGGGCGTAGGGCGTCCTTTTATCCGGTATACCCGGCAGGATGATGGATACCTCCACCCCTCTCTCCGCGGCAAAGCGCAGGGCGGTGTCCAGCTCGCCGTCAAGGATCAGGTAGGGGGTCATGATGTGGACATAGTTTTTTGCCCGGTTCAAAATGTCGATATAGACCATCTCGCCCACCCGATAGCCGTCCAACGGGCTGTCGCCGTAGGGGATCACATAGCCCTGAGCCTCCGTCACCGGCTCCGCCGGGTAATTCAGGTATTTTGCGAACTCCGGCTCCTTCTCGTCAATGTTCCACATCTGGAGGAACAGAAGCGTGAAGCTCCTTGCCGCCGGGCCTTTCAGCATCACGGCGGTGTCCTTCCAATGGCCGAAGACCTGCTCCTTGTTGATGTACCGGTCGGACAGGTTCACCCCGCCGGTAAAGGCGGTATGCCCGTCGATGACCAGGATTTTTCTGTGGTCGCGGTAGTTATAGTGGGTGGAGACAAAGGGGGCGATAGGCGCGAAGGCCTTGCATTTTATGCCCAGATCCTTCAGCTTCCTGGGGTAGCTGTAAGGCAGGGTGGCAAACTCGTTGGTGCCGTCATACATCAGGCGGACTTCCACCCCCTGGCTTGCCTTGCGCACAAGGATTTCCAGAATCCGGCCCCACATCTCCCCTTCTTCGATGATGAAATACTCCAGGAAAATGAAGTGCTCCGCCTTTTCCAGCTGGATGAGCATCTCCTCAAACTTATCCTCGCCCAGGGGGAAATAGCTGACCTCCGTCCGGTCATAAACCGGAAAGCAGCCGGTCTGGTTCAGATACCGGTCGAGGGCCGCCGATTCAGGGCTGGTCTGCTCCAGCTCTTTCAGCACCCGCTCATCCTGGGGCAGAGCGTCCTTCGTCTCATCCACCAGCAGGCGCAGCCGGTCCCTCAGGGCCCTGTGGCCCACGTCCATCCGTGTGTACAGCAGGAACAAGGTTCCGAACACAGGGACGATCATAATAAAAACCAGCCAGGTGATTTTGGCGGAAGGGTCAAAGTTGCTGTTGATCAGGTAGAGCACCATAACCACGACAAAGATTCCCTGTATAACAATCAGGTGCGGAATATACTGCCCGCACAGGATAAAGGCCGTCAGCACCAGCGCCACCTGGAGGACCAGAAGCAAAGCCAGCAGCCCTATCCGGCTGAACACCAGCCGCACCATACCGATATGGCCTTTTTTCAGCAGCCGCATTCCCATCTTCTGCACATCCTGTCTGTCCATCACGCCTCCCCTTTCTGTAAGGTTTATTTTTTTATATTTTATGACAGGAAAAGCGCCGCGTCAAGTATTTCAGACTGTAGACAAAGCTATCGGCAGTGTATAGAGCTGCATGGGGAGAGCGCAGAGAGGGGACGGGAGTCCCCTTTCGGCGTTCAATCCATGCTTATTCAAGGCGTTGGACTTTGTCCACGCCTTGAATATTTGCGACATATTCGGGCAGCAGGATCACCCCGTGGCCGGCAGCGGCTCCCCTTTTGCCCGAATATCCCGCCGGACAGGACCGGGAAAAAGCATAACACCAGACCAATGAAAAGGCCGCAGGAAGCTGTCGTTTTTTTCGTTGCGATTCCTATTGAAATTTTTATTATGCTGTGTTATACTATGCACACTTGCGGATGTAGTTCATCGGTAGAACTCCGGCTTCCCAAGCCGATAAGGTGGGTTCGACTCCCATCATCCGCTCCAGAAAAGAAACAACCTTTGTCTACCAGACAAAGGTTGTTTCTTTTCAACTAAATCCGTCCTCACGGACGGATTAAATCCCACCTCAGTGGGATGAAATCACTTCGTGATGAAATCCGACTGCGTCGGGAGATAGGGACG